>JBHAEB010000049.1:0-103392 GCA_041855345.1 Arachnia sp.
AAGGTGTCGGCGTCAACGATGGCCAGCTCCCACTCGACACCCAGACTGGCCAATTCTGAATGCGGGAAAGGGATACGCATAGACAGCACCCTATGCCGACGGGTTAAGCTGTCAGCACCTCATAGGAAGGTCTGACACGATGTTCGAGCATGTTCAACTTGCCCCCGCCGACCCAATCCTTGGCCTGACTGAGGCTTTCAAGGCAGACCCCCGCCCATCCAAGGTGAATCTGGGGGTTGGTGTGTACCTCGATGAGACTGGCAAGCTACCGCTGATGCGTTGCGTCGCCCAAGCCGAACAACGACTCGTGGCAGAAGCCAAACCCCACGCCTATCTCGGTATAGATGGGTTGCCCAGCTACACCAAACTAGTACGAGAATTGGTTTTCGGGGCAGACCATCCGGCGGTGGCTGATGATCGAATTGTGACGGTAGCAAGCCTGGGCGGCACTGGGGCGTTGAAGCTGGGAGCAGATTTCATCACCACTTTGAACCCAGGCGCCACCGTGTTGATCTCCGATCCATCCTGGGAAAACCACCGTGCGATCTTCAGCCGCGCCGACTTCCAGGCGGACTCATACCGCTATTACGATGCCGAACTGAAGGGCATCGACTTCGAAGGCATGATCAGCGACCTTGAGGCTGCTGCCCCAGGCACTGTCGTGGTCCTTCACGCCTGCTGCCACAACCCCACCGGATATGACCTAACCGCCCAGCAATGGGATCAGGTCATTCAGGTGATCAGCGCTGGTCGGCTGGTGCCCTTCCTTGACATGGCCTACCAGGGATTTGGTCATGGCGTAGTCGACGATGGTGCTGTGATCGGTCGCTTCGTTGCAGCAGGGCTGCAGCCTTGTGTAGCCACCTCCTTCTCCAAGAGCTTCGGGCTCTATGGCGAGCGGGTGGGCGCCTTGCACATCGTGACTGCCAATGCCGATGAGGCAAAGCGGGTGCTCAGCCAGGTCAAGATCGTTATCCGTACCAATTACTCCAACCCGCCCACCTTCGGTGCAGCCATTGTCGCCCAGGTACTCGGTGACCCAGCACAGCGAGAACTCTGGGAGCAGGAGTTGGGCCATATGCGCACCCGCATCAAGCAGCTACGCAGCCAACTGGTAGCGGGGCTACGCGCCGCCGGGATTGAGGATATGGACTTCATCGAATCCCAGCTGGGGATATTCAGCTACTCCGGACTGACCAAGGACCAGATGGTTGCGTTGCGCACCGACCACGGGATCTACGGTACCGACGCCGGACGGCTGTGTGTGGCCGCCCTTAACGACGACAACCTGCCGCAGGTCATCGCAGCAATCGCCGCCGTGCGGGCCTAACAATCTGCCGTATTACCGTGCGCATTCATTAGCTAAATCAGCTCAGGGAGTCCTAAGCTGGTGGTCCTCACTACGGAAAGGCCACGATGGACCCCCTCAATTGGCAGCTGCCTTACGGCTTGCTCATCTTGAGCTTGTTCGTGATCGTGATGTGCCGTGCCAATGGAACCTACTGGCTGGGTCGCGGCATCGTCGCAGGGGCAGGCCACACCAAATGGGCGCGCATCCTGGAATCCCGGGCCTATCACACCGGCAGTACCTGGTTGAACCGCTGGGGTCCGCTGGCCGTGACCTTCAGCTTCACCATCGTCGGTATTCAAACCATGGTGAACCTCGCCGCCGGAGTTTCCCGGATGCCCTTGCGTCGCTATCTACCGGCGGTGACCGTCGGCTGTGTGATGTGGGCATTCATCTATGGCACCGGAGGCATGATCAGTGCAGTGATCATCACGCGGGCGTGGGAACACAGCCCCGCCCTCACGATCATCGGACTCGTCGTCATCGCTGCTGCCATCGCCGCATTCTTTGTGCTGCCACGCCGCCGAAACGATCCCTCACCCTAACGAGGCTTTCAGAACTTCCGGGCAGCCCCCTTGTCGGCTGACTGGGCCATCGAGCCGTAGATCCGCAGCGCCGTAGAAACCTCCCGCTGCCGGGTCGCGGGCAGATAGCCGCGGCCAGCCTCCAGCTTGGCGCGGCGAGCCGCCAATTCAGCCTCATCGACGTCGAGGGTAATCGAACGATTGGGGATGGAAATGGTGATGCGATCGCCATCGTGGACCAAGGCGATGGGGCCACCGGAGGCAGCTTCTGGAGAAACATGCCCGATGGACAGACCGGAGGAGCCACCAGAGAATCGGCCATCGGTGATCAGGGCACACTTCGGTCCCAGCCCCAGCCCCTTGAGATAGCTCGTCGGGTAGAGCATCTCCTGCATTCCCGGACCACCCTTGGGGCCTTCATAGCGCACGATGACGATATCCCCGGGCACGATTTTGCCACCGAGGATGGCCTCCACCGCTTCATCCTGAGACTCAGTGACTCGTGCCGTGCCGGTGAACTCCCACTGCTCTTCCGGGACTCCAGCGGTTTTAACGATCGCCCCATCGGGAGCCAAATTGCCGGTCAGCACTGCTAGGCCGCCATCAGCTGTATAGGGAGTCGCCACAGCACGGATACATCCGTTAAGGGCATCGGTGTCGAGCTGGTCCCAACGGTTCGTGGAACTGAAGGCCTCAGTGGTGCGGATCCCACCCGGCGCGGCATGGAAGAGTTCTATGGCTTCGGGGATGGCTGACCCTCCCCGAATATCCCAGGACCCTAGCCAGCTGTCGAGGGAATCAGAGTGGATGGCATGAACATCGGTGTGGAGTTTGCCGCCTCGGTGCAATTCGCCCAGGATCGCTGGGATACCACCGGCACGATGCACATCCTCCATGTAGTAACGATGACTATTGGGAGCTACCTTCGCCAGACACGGGGTGACTCGCGAGATCGCATCGATATCGGCCATGGTGAAATCGACCTGCGCCTCCTGAGCGGCAGCCAGCAGATGCAAGACGGTGTTAGTGGAGCCGCCCATCGCGACATCCAGTTTCATAGCGTTGATGAAAGCGCTGCGGGTCGCGATGCTGCGGGGCAGCACCGAATCATCGTCCTCATCGTAGTACCGACGGCACAACTCGACAGCCAAGGCTCCAGCTCGCTCAAAGAGTCCCTTGCGGGCAGCGGCGGTTGCCAATGTGGAGCCGTTGCCGGGCAGGGCAAAGCCGATGGCTTCCATAAGACAGTTCATCGAATTTGCGGTAAACATCCCGGAACAGGAACCACAGGTGGGGCAGGCATTGGCTTCAATGCGTCCCAATTCTGCATCGGAGATATTCGGATCGACCGCCGAGACCATCGCATCCACCAGGTCCAGGGAGGAGACGATTCCATCCTGGGTGACCTGAGCCTTTCCGGCCTCCATCGGACCGCCGGAGACGAAGACGGTGGGGATATTGAGGCGCAGGGCCGCCAGGAACATCCCCGGGGTGATCTTGTCACAATTGGAGATACACACCAAGGCGTCAGCGCAGTGCGCGTTGACCATATATTCGACGCTGTCAGCGATCAGTTCACGACTGGGCAGCGAGTAGAGCATGCCGCCGTGGCCCATCGCGATACCGTCATCGACGGCGATGGTATTGAACTCACGGCCCACAGCCCCGGCTTGCCGAATTGCCTGGGATACTAGGGCGCCCATATCACGCAGGTGGACGTGACCTGGCACGAATTGGGTGAACGAATTGGCTACCGCCACGATGGGTTTACCGAAATCGCTGTCCCCCATACCCGTCGCTCGCCAAAGCGCGCGGGCACCAGCCATATTTCTGCCATGGGTGGTGGTGCGTGAGCGCAACTGAGCCATGTCTCTCCTTGATCCTGACGACTGGGGTTAGTGTAGGCCCAGTCTCGGCGTGTTCTTGCCACCGTGACGCTTGCGGTGAGATTTCCGCCGAGTTGATCGACGGCGCAGCTTTGGCATGACCGCACGTAGCGAAGGTGGATCATCACGGGTGAAGATCCATTCCGGGTCGGTCAACATCCGCGCAGCCGACAAGCCCGCCACCATAGCGATGACCCCCAACACTGTCGAACTGCCATAGGCCACCACCGCGGTCATGTCCTGGGCGTCGAAGGCCAGTAAGGTCCGCAAGGCTGCCGGGCCGGGGATCGAAATCAGCAGGGTTGGTACCGTCATAATGATCTTCTCCAACCCGAAGCTCGCTCCGACGATGGCACAACCGAGACCGATAACGACGCAACCAGTGAAGGTGGCGACGTGATCCAGTGCTCCGGCATCCATCATCGCCAATCGAACTGAGTTGCCAACGATAGCTACCGCTCCGGAGGCCAAGGCAGCTGGTAAGGGTGAGTTGAGCATCATGGCCCAGCCCACGACACCGACGAAACTCGCCAGCACCCGGATTGGCCACAGCAGCCAGGGGGATATCAGCTGTGGGGGCAGCACATCCGCGGTCACCCCGCCCAGTTTGGCCACCACCCAAATCCCGATGGTCATAGCCAGCAGAATCATCGCCGCGTAGACGGCGCGAGGAATACCGGCGCTGAGATCCAGCCGGGTTAAATCCAAACCTGCTGTCACCAGCGGAAATCCGGGGATGAGAAACAGTGGTGCGCAGATGAAACCCGCTGCCACGGTAGGGCTGGCACCTAGTCCTTGGGCGAGAAGAAGACTTATCAACCAGTAGCTACCAGAGGCCATCGCCGCAGAACTGACCACTACCGCCAAGTGGTTGAGCTCCCACCGCCCCAACCGACGAAATAGCGCATAGGCCAAGGATGATGCGGGAAGTACAGCCACAATCTCCCGCCAGCTACCACCAAGCAAAACGGTGGCGGCCGCACAGGCCAAAGCCACCATAATCGCTCGAAGCCAGCTGGGATATAGCGGCTCAGTGTTGGCTATCTCGTCGAGTCGGTGATCCAGTTCGGTGGCGGTGATTCTGGACGGCATGGAGTTGCTGAGATCCTGCAACATCGCGATGCGGTGGGCGTTGACCCCCGGTTTAGCCACCTCCGCTACCTTGGTGCGAAACAGGCCACGTCGCTCCACAGTCATCGTCAATGAGGTAAATCCGATGGTGGATTCCATCGTCCTGAGGCCCACCGCATCGGCAGCCCGTTTCATGAGCTGCCGTACTCGCAGCGAACTGGTGCCCGCACCAAGCATCATCACCCCGGCGCGAGCCACCACATCAGTACGTCGAATCAGATGTTTGGGCTCCAGGGAGTCCTCAAATTCCTGGTCCCCGTAGCACTCTGGATCTGGCATCCTCACAGCGCGAGTGTAGTTGCCCCAGTTCAGTCGGCCAGATTAATCCAGCGAGACTCCATTGGTTCAAGCTCCAGTTCGAGGGTGCGCACCGGGCCTTGTCCGGTCAGTCCAGTGCTGCGACCTGTGACGGTTGTGGTCGCCCTCTGGCCCGAGGTGTTCATCACCAGCGCCCTCCCAGTGGCATAGATCGCCACTTCGACCTCAGGGTTTGATGGAACCCAGTCGGTGGCAAAGTCTTGCTCCCGGCCAGCGGCCCAGTAAATGGCGCGATGCAGTAGTCGGGCATTCACGGCGCTATAGGGTAGCCCCGCCAGGTAAACCGAACGTCCAGCTCCAGTGTGTCGGGCTGCCAGGTCGACGGAATTATTACGCAGCCGCAGAATGCTGGTGTCTTGATCAACGGCAAAGATATCTCCGGCACCCTCACCCACATCGAGGTCACCATCGAGGTCGGCGGTGATGAAATGTTGCGGCTGGGCTACCGGGTACCGGTCAGTTGACTGGGAGAAACCCAGTTCCTTATCGACGCCCAGCACATCGGAGAGTTGGAAATAGGCGCCCTCCCGCTGGTAGGCCGTCGGTTCCCCGACCCCTATGAACCCGCCACCACTGGCAACAAAGGCACGCACCTTAGCTGCTAGTTCGGGATCGGCCCACTCCTTGCCGCCAGAGAAGGCGGTGTAGGCCGCGCCGACATTGAGCACCACATCGAGATCCTCCAAGGCGCCGGCCCTAGCCTGCTCAAAGGTGATGAACTGTAGGTCGAAGGGCAGCCCCGCCAGCGACTCTAGAACCCCCAGATAGGAGTAAATCTGCTTGTACCACAGCGCATGGGCCACCATATGGGTCTGCCAGCTACGGAGCTTCCCCCAAGCATTGAGAATGCCCACCCGGATCGGGGCACAAAGGGCACGCTGCCCCCCTCCGTTGTCATGGATGGCCCGGAACTCATCGCAGATTTCGGTGATCCGGTCCATGAACTCCGGGAACTGCACTGCCAGCGACAGGTAGCCGCCATAGCCGATGCGATCCAACGGTTTCCGGGAGATGGCCCGACGAGCCTGCAGCCAGGAATCGTTAGCCTCTCCCAGGGGATCACCGCCTGGACGAAATACATCTGGGAAGAAGTAAGGCAAGAATCGTCCCTCGGTATAACGCACCCCGGGGATATCGGAGATCATCCGGCAGGTTGCCGCCGAACCGACAGAGCCCACCACACCGTCCATACCAGTAGTGGCGAAATGCTCACCATAGGGCTCGGTTCCCATCCAGGTATCCCCCAAAAACATGAGGGCTTCCTTGCCGTTTCGGTGCACGATGTCAACGAGATCTTTGACTCGTGCACACACAAATCGGGTCTGGAAATCTATCCAGTCCCGAAAGACTGGGCTAGGGCTTCGGAAAGCGCAGTTGTAATAGCCTTGATCAACGAAATCTTCGGCTCGCAGCGCATAACCGTACTCAGCCTCAAAAGCCTCCATCGCCAATGGGGACACCGATGCGGAATAGCCGAACCAGTCGACATATTTCTCCTTACCAAGGTCGTTGAAGACCAAGGTGAAGTGGTAGAAGAAAGTGGTGAAACGCACCACATCGACCTCTGGGCGCTGCTGACACCAACTCTCCAGTGAGCTGATCATATGTTCCCAAGCGACCGGGTGGCGGGCGTCGTAGCCGATCTCCCGGACTCGACTGGGATCATTCTCCCAATTATTGGTGGTGTAGTTGTACATCTGGGTGGAGTCCCACACCTGCCACGCCAGGAAACTCACGGTATACACGTGGAAGGGGATGGGTTCGGCGATGGTGACCACCACATCACTTCCCTGTCCGGCGACACTCCAGCCAGTCACCGGAACCACCTGCCCCGTCGTCCGGTCGATCACCTCCCACCAGCGCTGCCAATCCCCCTGGTCAGGTTCAACTTGCAGCCGGTAGTAGCCGCTCATGATGTCGATGCTGAGTGCCCCGTCAGCAGGTGCAGTCACCCGCTGGGACATGAGATAGAACCGCGGACGGCACTCCAGGTGACTCTCGGCGAAGGCTTGGTCGCCACGTGCTGGGAAATAGGTTTCATAAACCTTCGCCCCCAGTTGTGGGGTGATCTCAGGCAGCCAGGTGCCATCAGAGTTGCGCACCGCGTCGGCACCCAGCCGAGTCATGATCTGGGGCAGCTGATCATCCATGCCCTGCTCAATAGGTAGCGTTACTCGGCCTTGCGTGCTCATCAATCCTCACTTTGTGGATGTTTTTCGCCGCAACAGTAGTGCTGCTGGTTGGATTCCACGCAGTTGAGCCGGTTCCTCGCGCATCCTTGGTGCGCATCCTGAAGGGCTATATCAGATCGCGCAGTTCAGCCACCGATTCGAGAATGAGCGAAGGACGGTAGGGGTATTTCTCGATATCTTCCCGGGTGGTGATCCCAGTCAACACCAAGATGGTGAACAGCCCGGCTTCCATTCCCGCAACGATATCGGTATCCATGCGATCACCAATCATGGCTGTGGTTTCGGAATGGGCCTCGATCTTGTTCAAGGCGGAGCGGAACATCATGGGGTTCGGCTTGCCGACGGTGTAGGGCTGACGTCCAGTGGCGGAGGTAATCATCGCGGCCACCGCTCCGGTCGCTGGCAGTAGCCCTTCGGTGCTGGGGCCGGTGGTATCAGGATTCGTGACGATAAACTTCGCGCCCCGATCCACATGGCGGATGGCAGCCGTGATCGCCTCGAAGGAGTAGGTGCGGGTCTCCCCCAGGACCACATAGTCGGGTTGGGTATCGGTCATGACAAACCCAGCTGCATGCAGGGCCGTGGTCAGTCCCGCCTCCCCGACGACATAGAGCTTCGCCCCGGGCTGCTGATTACTGAGGAAATCCGCAGTGGCTAGGGCGGAGGTCCACAGATTCTCCTCCGGTACCACCAACCCGGAGTTCTCTAATCGCGCCGAAAGATCCCGAGGAGTGAAGATGGAGTTATTGGTGAGCACCAAAAATCGATGCGAGGTATCCACCCAGCGATGGAGCAGCTCTGCGGCCCCAGGGATGGCCTGGTTCTCGTGAACCAGAACCCCATCCATGTCAGTTAACCAGCATTCGATATCACGAGGACTACGCACGAGGTTGAGCCTACCCGGGGATCGTTAGGGTCTCAGCGGATTGAAGGAACTGGCCTGGGGAAGACCCTATGGCCTGCGCGACCACCAGCACCCAGCTTTGACACCACGAGTTGGGGCCCGGAACGCACCCAGAGCAGCATCGAGGTGCTGCCCTGGGTGGTCGGCGGTCTGGTCAGCTGCAGCCGCTGGTGGAACCGCAGCCTTCACAGACATAGCAGGAGCCGCTGGGGCGCATCTTGGTGCCGCAGGTCATGCACAGCGGGGCATCAACGGCATGGCCGGTCATGGTCTCCATCAACTCAGCAGTGGTGCGGGCATCGATGAGGGAGGGCTGGCGGGCGCCGTCGACATCGAAATTGTCGTAGGCGTCATTGCGCAGACTCTCAGCCTCAGGCATGGTGGCCTCGTCTTCTTCTGATAGGTAGGAGCCGGTCTCGACATAGCGGGCCCGCTCGGCAGCGGTGTAGATCCCTAGCTCGGCGCGATCATCGAAGGTGAGGTAGTCCAGCGCGAGGCGACGGAAGATGTAGTCCATGAACGACTGGGCGATTCGCACATCAGGATCGTCGGTCATGCCAGCGGGCTCGAACTTGAGGTTGGTGAACTTCTGCACGAAGCTCTCCAACGGCACACCATATTGCAAGCCGATTGATACCGCGATGGAGAAGGCATCCATGACGCCAGCCAGGGTGGAGCCCTGTTTGCCGAGTTTGAGGAATACCTCACCCAGACGCCCGTCATCATAGGAGCCTGAGGTCATATATCCCTCCGCGCCGCTGACGGAGAAGCTGGTGGTGCGCCCCAGTCGCGACTTCGGCAGCCGCTCCCGCTTGGGACGGTAAACCACCTTCTCGACGATCTTCTCAACCACCTTCTCATTCGAGTCAGTCTTCTTGCCGTCAGACAGCGGCTGGCCCACCTTGCAGTTATCCCGATACACCGCCAAAGCTTTAAGCCCCAGCTTCCACCCTTCACGGTAGACATTCTCGATGTCTTCCACCGTGGCAGTTTCGGGAAGGTTAACGGTCTTGGAGATAGCCCCAGACAGGAAGGGCTGCACCGCGGCCATCATGCGGACATGGCCCATCGGTGCGATGGCACGCTGCCCCATGGCGGTATCAAAGATTGGATAATGCTCCTGGTTCAGGTGCGGCGCCCCAACCACATGGCCGTGTTCCAGGATGTAGGCCACGATGGCGTCGATGTGTTCCTGGGGATAGGCCAGTCGCTGCAAGGCCAGCGGGATGGTTTGGTTGACGATCTGCATCGAACCGCCGCCCACGAGCTTCTTGAACTTGACCAGGGAGAAGTCTGGCTCGATACCGGTGGTGTCACAGTCCATCATGAAACCGATCGTGCCGGTGGGGGCCAGCACCGAGGCTTGCGCATTCCGATAACCATCTTCCTCACCAAGGTTGACGGCCTGTCCCCATTCCCGGGTAGCCACCGCATGTAGGGCGGCGTCGTCGTTGAGAATCGGAGCATCGTCGTTAGCTGAACGGTGCTTACGTATGACCCGCTTGTGAGCCTCAGCGTTGACCGCATAACCCGCATAGGGCCCAACGACCGCAGCCAGTTCCGCTGAACGACGGTAGGCGGTGCCGGTCATGATGGAGGTAATGGCGGCCGCGGTGGAACGACCTGCGTCGGTGTCATAGCCCTTACCCATAGCCATGAGCAGCGCACCGAGGTTGGCATAGCCGATGCCGAGCTGGCGGAAATTACGGGTGGTTTCACCGATAGCGGCAGTTGGGAAATCCGCGAAACAGATGGAGATGTCCATCGCGGTGATGATGATCTCGACCGCCTTCACGAAGAGTTCGGCGTCGAAGGCGCCATCCTGGCCGAGGAACTTCAGCAAGTTGAGGCTGGCCAGGTTGCAGGAGCTGTTGTCCAAGCTCATATATTCCGAGCAGGGGTTCGATGCCGTAATCGGCCCGGTGACCGCGTTGGTGTGCCAGCTGTTGATGGTGTCGTTGTATTGGATACCGGGGTCGGCACATTCCCAGGCTGCCTGGGCGATCTTGCGGAAGAGTTCTCGAGCATCGACAGTCTCAATGACCTCCCCAGTGGTACGGGCCCGCAACCCAAATGTGCCACCAGCTTCGACGGCCTGCATGAACTCGTCGCTGACCCGAACCGAGTTGTTGGCGTTCTGGTATTGCACCGAGGTGATGTCCTTGCCGCCCAGGTCCATATCAAAGCCGGCATCCCGCAGCGCCCGGATCTTGTCCTCTTCACGGGCCTTGGTCTCGATGAACTCCTCAATATCGGGGTGATCGACGTCGAGAACCACCATTTTCGCTGCTCGCCGGGTAGCCCCGCCAGATTTGATGGTACCTGCGGAGGCATCAGCACCCCGCATGAAGGAGACCGGTCCAGAAGCGGCCCCACCGGAGCTAAGCAATTCCTTCGAGGAGCGGATCCGCGACAGATTGAGACCAGCACCCGAGCCGCCTTTAAAGATGAATCCTTCCTCCTTGTACCAGTTGAGGATGGACTCCATCGAATCTTCCACGCTCAGAATGAAGCAGGCTGATACCTGCTGCGGGGATGCGGTGCCGACGTTGAACCACACCGGTGAGTTGAAGGAGAAGTACTGATGCAGCAGTAGCCAGGTCAACTCGTCACCGAAGATGTCAGCATCCTCCTCGGAGGCGAAGTAGCCGTGGTCGCGACCTGCCTTGACATATTGACTGACCACTCGGTCGATGATGGTTTTGAGGCTAGCTTCCCGTTGCGGGGTGCCCAGGGCACCACGGAAGTATTTGTTCGTGACGATGGTGGATGCGTTGATACTCCAGAACTCTGGGAACTCAACGTCGCGCTGTTCAAAGACAACCTCACCGGTCTTCCAGTTGGTCTGGACCACATCGCGCTTGACCCACGTGACCTCGTCATAGGGATGGACGCCCGCAGTCGAGAACACACGCGTCATGGTGAGTCCACCTAGTGCGGGCTGCTCCCCCACTTTGGCACGGCGGTTGGCAGACTTCGATGTGGCTGTCATCTTTTCCTCTTCTGTGGATGCTTCGCGGTCGGCTGGGCTCAGCCGATCAAGGGATCTTGGCTCTCAGCGGGTTGGGTGCGGCTGCGACGGGTAGTGCGAGCTTTGGTGTTTCCAGCTAAGGCATGGTCGCCTTGCTTCATACAGGCGATCTCGGTCAAGAAATCATCGACATGCTCGTAGTTCTTATACACCGAAGCGAAGCGTAGGTAGGCCACGGCATCGAGTTCCTGAAGCGGAGCCAGAATGGCAACCCCAATGTCCTCAGAGGTGAGTTCAGCCTGCCCACTGGAGCGCAACTGCTCCTCAACGCGTTGCCCAAGAGCCGCGAGTTGGGCGGCTGTGACGGGACGGCCTTGGCAGGCTTTCTGGACACCCTTGATGACTTTCTCGCGGCTGAACGCCTCCACGGCCCCTGACCTTTTGAGGACGTAAAGCTGGATCTGCTCGACGGTGGTAAACCTACGCTGACAGGACCCGCACACGCGCCGCCGACGAATGGCCAAACCATCCTCGGTGGCCCGTGAATCCGACACGCGGGTATCGGCGTGACGGCAGAACGGGCACAACATGGCAGGGTCCTCTCAGCTCCCCCAACCCCGGCCTAACCACTACTTGTTGATGTAGCGCCAGGGTGTAGCTACTAGATGTTGTAACCCTAGGTCCATCGCACGCCTAGGTCAAACACCCGGCGTGGCGTGTCTTCAGTCGTTGAAGACATGCGCCCAGGCGGGATCCCCAGCCACTGGATCTACCGCCGGATCGGGCTGCGTCATAGCCAACAGATGCGGCGTAGCTACCGCGAAACTCAGTGTGGTCAGCAGTGCAAAGACAGCCATCTTGACTCGCACCCACCAGGGGCGCCGAGGGCGAGGAACATCGCAGGCAGCAACACGCCCGCGTGAGACCGAACCAGCAGGACGCATCGAACGGCCGTTGCGTGCAGGTTGCCCGGGGCGAGCCTGTGGGCCAGTCAGATGACGAACCCGAGTGGTGCCACGAGAGCTGATGACGGTGTTGGTCATGTTTCCTCCTTCTTCACGATGGCCGCCATCCGCGACACATCGAACAGGTGTTCGATACTGTACAACACGCTGCAGGAATTTCAAACATCGATTCGATTTGCGTGTCGGCCAGCCGATGCGGACTAGTCAACATCGGGGCTCTGACATTTTTCGCTGCGTCGAACATGTGTTCGGATTCAGCTAAACTATGGGTATGGCTGAGCACACCGATTCCCAGGGCGCGACCGCTGGCCGCATCATCCCCTTAGCTCCTCGTAAGGCTTCCCGAGCTGGCCGCCCCAGTAAGGCTCAAGTCGCAGCAGATGTGGCTGCTATTGCCGATGTCGGCCACGGTCCCAAGGGTGCCGACGGGTTGACCCCACGGCAGTTGCTGTTGCTCCAGCTGATTCGTGATGCCGTAGATGCCGACGGTTATCCCCCAAGCATGCGGGAGCTGGCCGAACGGGCCGGGCTGGCTTCCACCTCGTCGGTGGCCTATCAGCTCAAGATCTTGGAGAAGTCGGGGTTCATTCGCCGAGATCCCCACCGGCCTCGAGCAATGGTGGTCACCCTGCCGGGAGTGGACACACCAGAACCGATGGCATCGGAACAATCCCATGATCCACATCCCACAGCCGTCGCCGCGCCGCTACTGGGCCGCATCGCAGCTGGCGGTCCTATCCTGGCTGAACAGCAGGTAGAGGATGTCTTTGCCTTACCGAAGCAACTCGTCGGTGAGGGCACGGTGTTCATGCTCGAAGTTCGTGGGGACTCGATGATCGATGCCGCGATCTGTGACGGTGACTGGGTGGTTGTCCGGCAGCAGCCTGATGCCAACAACGGTGACATCGTGGCAGCACTGCTCGACGATGAAGCCACCGTCAAGACTTTCAGCCGGAAGGACGGCAAGGTCTGGCTGCTGCCGCATAACGCGGATTACTCCCCCATTGACGGCAGCCACGCTCGGATCATGGGTAAGGTCGTTGCGGTGATGCGCCGAATCTAGGAGCGGGGACCGAGGACACGGCAGTCCGCAAGGGGCTGTGCTCGTAGCGGCGTGTTATCGGGGCTAGACCGCAGCCGAATGCCAGCCGGGAAGCCGAGATGAGTGCCGGGCAGATAGATGCCTTGAGATCACCAGCTGGTGAGGTTGTTCAGACCGATGAGGGCTTCACTCATCGCCCATCACTTGGGCATGGACTGCGTCGAGATCGGCAGTGATCTGGCCACGCATGGTGGATATTCCGGGGTTGTCGGCGTATCGGGGTAGGACGTGAACGTGCAGATGGAAAACCTCCTGCCCGGAGTCTGCGCCGGCATTGCTCAAGATATTGCAGGCCGTAGCGCCCAGCCGGTCCTTGAGAAGATTGCCGACCCGCTGTACGGCCGGCGCGATCTCAGCCAGGGCTCCCTCCTCAGCCAAGGCATCAACCACATGGCGCCGTGGAATGACCAAGGTGTGGCCAAGCTGCCAGGGGGCAATATCAAGGAAGGCGATGGCTAGGTCGTCTTCATACACTCGACGCGACGGAATCTCACCTGCCACGATGCGGCAGAACAGGCAGTCACTCACAGTATTCCTCCTCGCACCTCGAAACCAGCTGCTGCCAGTTCCTGTTTGACCTCCATGATGGTCAATCTGCCGTAGTGAAAGACGCTGGCCGCCAACACAGCATCCGCACCAGCGCGGGCCGCCGCCACGAAATGCGCGGTGGTGCCGGCACCACCAGAGGCCACCAACGGCACATCCACCACGGATCTGACGGCCTCGATCATCTCGATATCGAAACCATTGGTGGTGCCGTCGGCATCCATCGAGTTCAACAGCACCTCCCCCACACCGCGATCCACTGCTTCTGACACCCACGCCAAGGCATCCCGCTCGGCGGATCGTCGACCGCCATGGGTGGTCACCTCATATCCCGAGGGTGCCCAGTCAGCGCGACGTGCATCCAGTGATAAGACAAGAACCTGATTGCCGAACCGTGCACTGATCTGATCGATGACGCTCGGTTCAGCAAGGGCTCCCGTGTTAATCCCTACCTTGTCCGCGCCACACCGCAGTAAGGCATCGACATCAGCAACGGTGCGTACCCCACCGCCGACGGTCAAGGGGATGAAGACATTCTCAGCGCAACGGGTCACCATCTCACGTGTTGTAGCCCGGCCCTGGGCGGATGCGGAAATGTCGAGAAAGGTAAGTTCGTCAGCGCCAGCTGCGCTGTACCTGGCAGCCAACTCAACAGGGTCACCGGCATCCCGAAGATCCTGAAAGTTGACTCCCTTGACCACCCGGCCATCGTGCACATCCAGGCACGGGATCACTCGCAGCGCAACAGCCATGGCCCAAGCCTACTGAAACCTCATTCCTCCTCAATATCGACATCCACCACGCCCCGTCTCATGGCGACCACCACCTCACGGCAGGTTCGGCGCAAATCACCAGGACCAACAGCAGCCGCTAACTGGCCAGCTAAATCGATGACTTGGCGTACCCAACGCACGAAATCGCCGGCTGGCAAACCACTGATCCGCAATACCTTCGCCAACTCTTGGCCCGCGGCCCACCGCCACGCGGCCTCAGCGAATCCGATATCAGGTTCACGGCTGCGCTCCCGCTTGTGGGTTCGTTCTAGTGCCCCCACCTCACGCCAAACCCGACGCAATTCCAGCTGGGCTAACTCACTGGCGCCATCGGGCATGCGGGGATGACGGGCTTCACGGCTGGGTCGAGACTCATAGACCATCGACGACAGCACGGCCGCCAGCTGCGGAGCATCAAGTCCAGCAAAAATATCGCGTCGAATACACTCAGCTGCCACCAGATCCAGTTCGCTGTAGATGCGCCGTAGCATGAGCCCAGCATCGGAAAGCTCATCGCCGTGCAGATATCCCAGATCACTGAGTACTGCGCACACCCGGTCGAACTGGACACCCAGCGAGTTTGCACGCCCGGTCAGCTCAGCCTCAGCTTTGGTTGTTTCCCGTTCCAATCGAATCGCCGTCGCGGCGGCGACGGCGTGAACCTCTCGGTCCTCGCACTGGTGGCAGGGATGCAGTTTCAATTCCCGGCGAAGCTCGGCGATCTGCGCCGCATGTTCCTGGTCGGTCAGTGTTGGTTCCAGGGTGGGAATGGCGGGGTCAATGGACTCAATCTTGGCTGTCAGCGACCGCAGCAACTCCCGCCGAAGACCACGATCCTGCAGCGAAAAACGACGAGGTACCCGTACCCGACCCACCGGAACTGGGGCAGCTGGTAGATCGTGGGGTCGTAGCCGGAGCACGGTGTGGTCCACGGCGATAATTTGCACCCACGGTAGTGCGTCCCGGCTTTGTTTTTGACCAATCTGCACCACCACACACCAGCCCTGCCGAGGGACATAGATAATGTCGCCGGGCATCAACTGCGTGATCGCTTCCGCGATGTTTTCCGTGCGGCGTGCCCGCCTGGCAGCGGCGGAGGTGCTTTCAAGTTGGGAGATTCGCTCCCTGATCATGGCGTAGTCCATGAAATCACCGAGATGGCATTCGGCTTGGGCTCGCAGTTGCTCGATCTCAGTAGCCCGCTGCCCTATTGACCTGGTTGCCTTGACCACTGATTTATCGGTGACGTACTGCGCGAAGGACTGGTTGAGGACCTCTCTGGCGCGTTGCCTGCCCATAGTTGCGGTGAGATTGACCGCCATATTGTAGGAGGGCGCGAAGGAGGAGCGAAGCGGGTAGGTGCGTCGCGAAGCCAGCCCTGCGACTGCCCGAGGATCCATCCCAGGCTGCCACTGCACCACCGCATGCCCCTCGGTATCGATTCCGCGTCGGCCTGCACGTCCGGTGAGCTGGGTGTACTCCCCCGCTGTGATATCGACCACTGCCTCACCGTTGAATTTGACGAGTTTTTCAATGACCACGGTTCGCGCAGGCATGTTGATACCCAATGCGAGGGTTTCGGTGGCGAAGACGAGTTTCAACGCACCAGCGGCGAAGGCCTCCTCGATGATCGCCTTGAAGGTCGGCAGCTGTCCGGCATGGTGAGCAGCCATTCCCATCGTCAGGGCGAGGCGGAAATCCTCATATCCCAAGGCGTCGAGATCCGGCAGCGACAGGCCCTCCACATGGCGGTCCGCAATCTCGCCTAGTTGGGCTGCCTCAGCGCGATTAGTCAACACCACATCTGCGGCTAGTAGCTGCTGTACTGCAGCGTCACAGCCCGCTCGTGAAAAGATGAAGCAGATCGCTGGAAGTAGTTTCGCTTTCGCTAGACATTGGGCTATCTCGGCGCGGGAACTGCGTTTGCCTGCGAATCGGGGATGCACATCACCACCGAAGGAACCTGAGCCCCTGGCTGCCTTGCCACGCCCAGATCGTCCTCGTGGGCGTCGGGAATCATCACGAACCCTGGTGGCCTCTGCGCGGGAAATCCGCAGTAGCTCCTTGTTTACCTTGGCTGCACGGGCACTGGGCAGTTCTTGAGCAGTGGGTGCGATGCCCTCAAATAGGTCGATCAGTCGGGTTCCAACCATCACCTGCTGGTACAGGGGCACCGGGCGTCGTTCGGAAACCACGACCTGGAATTCGCCCCGCACGGTGCGCAGCCAGTCACCGAAGTCCTCCACATTGGATACCGTCGCTGACAAGGCCACGATCTGTACCCTGAGCGCCAATCCGAGGATGACCTCCTCCCACACCGCTCCTCGGAATCGATCCGCCAGATAATGCACCTCATCCATGACGACGAAACCGAGGTTATTGAGTGCAGTGGATCGGGCATAGATCATGTTGCGCAGTACCTCGGTGGTCATGACCACCACGGGGGCGTCTGCATTGATGACGGTATCCCCAGTGAGCAAACCAACCTGATCGGCACCGTGGCGGGCCACCAGATCGTGGTACTTCTGGTTGCTCAGAGCTTTGATAGGTGTGGTGTAGAAACACTTCGTAGCAGTGTGCAACGCCAGCCACACCGCAAACTCGCCCACGACCGTCTTGCCTGCCCCGGTGGGCGCTGCAACCAATACCCCTGCCCCTGAGGCTAGCGCCTGACAGCCTTCAATCTGGTAATCATCGAGCTCGAAGGGGTAGAAAGCCGCGAACTGCTGCACCACATCCACAGCCACAACCTAGCAGCCTGATTCAGGACACGAACACCTTCAAAGCACCAGGAGCACATTCAGCTCGGACGGGAACCTCGCCGAGTTCCTCGCCATCACCCATGACGAAAAGACCTTCGCCAGCGATGTCAATGCGGCGAGCCCGCAACTGCTCCACACTGGGATGATTCACGAATCCCCCCGAGTACATTGACGGCAGCAGCCGCAGCAGTGTAGTGCGCGGCACCGGACCGACAATCGTGATGTCGAGCCAACCATCTGCAGGATCAGCGTCAGGGGCTACCTTCATCCCCCCACCGAAGAGCCCCGTATTGGCCACCGCCACCAGCATCGCCTCTTGCCGACGCCGAACCCCATCAATAGTCAAGTCGTAGTGCAGCGGAGAAAACGCAGCCAGCTCTCGCAGCGCGATATACCCATAGGACAGCGCCCCCAAGCGCACCCGGATGTGATTCGTTGACCGGTTCACGCGGGCATCGTATCCGGTCGATAACACCGCCCCGATATAACGCGACGGGAAGGTTTGATTCGAGATCCGGGTCAGGTCGATGGTACGTGTCTTCCCGGCAACGATCACTCCGACGGCCTCGTCGATACTGTGTGGGACGCCGATGCCTCGGGCGAAGTCGTTACCGGTCCCTGCCGGAATAAGACCAAGGGTGGCCTGCGTTCCTGCGGCTGCGTTGAGCCCGAGATGGGCCATCCCATCCCCGCCCATGACCACCAATGCATCCCCTGGTTCTGCCTCGAGGGCAGCGGTGCGGGTCAGTCTTTCCGCGTCAGTCCACGAGGAAGAAGAGATGACATGTAACTGGGCCCCAGGAATCTGGTCACGAAGTCGCCGCGCTACCTTCGGCAGGATACGTCCGGCTCGGCCGCCGCCGGAACGCTCGTTGACAACCAAGGTCAGCAGCCGCTGCTTGGCTAGTTCACTCACTTACCGTCGTCCACATCAACTTTGAACTCTTGTTCGCTAGCTTCCGAGATTCCCTTGCGTCGATCAAGAACCCGGCAAATCATCTCCGCCACGATGAACAGCAAGGTCACCGGAACCGCCATGGCCAGCATGGAAAAGGGATCGGTAGAGGGCGTGGCTATGGCTGCAAAGACGAAGGAGCCAAAGAACACTCCTTTACGCCAACGCTTAAGTTGATAGCCCCGAACCACATTGAAGATATTGAGGGCAACGACGATCACCGGCAGCAGGAAGGACGCTCCAAAGACCAGGATGATCTTCAACTCCAACATGACGAAGGTGGCCATGTCCTGGTAGTTCATGATCCCGAGCCCGGAGGGGGTGAAACTCAACATCACTGCGATGCCCTTGGGCCAGATCCAGTAGCCGAGGGCGCATCCGGCCAGGAATAGTGGAACACCTGCCCCTAGGAAGGCCAGCGCGTATTTCTTCTCCTTCGCCAACAACCCCGGCGCGACGAAGGCCCAGATTTGATAGAGCCACACCGGTGTGGTGAAGATCAAACCGCTGATGATTAACACCACCACCCCGAGGGTGAAGGGCCCAGTAACACCGGTATTGGCCAACTGAAGGTAGGCCTCTTCGTTCATCGCCTCCACATCGGCCTTGGCGATGGTGTAAGGCCTCATGATGAACAGCACTATGGGCCGGTAGAACACAGCGGATCCGATTGCTGCTAACACCAATGCCAAGGCTGCGATCGTGACCCGGTAGCGAATCTCGCGCAGATGATCGGCCAGCGACATGCTGCCGTCAGGGGCTTCGGCCTTGGGTGGGCGTAGCCAACCGAACCGACGCGGTTTGGCGTCAGCACGTCTGGCTTTCTCACTCAACGGTTCAGTTCCCCAGTTCCTGCTCACGAGACTTGAGGGCCTCCTCGCGGGCCTTCAACTCTGCTTCCTTGAGGGCCCGCTCACGAGCTTCCAGTTCACGTTGACGACGTTCCAGATCGTCGGCCTCGTTAACGATCTCAGCCTCTACGACCTCCGGCTCTTCAGCCTTGTTGGTATCTGCGTCGGCGGACTTGACCTCCTCCTTGAACTCACGGATCGAACGGCCAACGCCCTTGCCGAGACCTGCAAGGCGGGAACCGCCGAACAACAGGAGCGCGATGGCCAAGATAATCAGCAGTTCCATGGGACCAATATTGGGCATGTATCGTTACCTCGTCTCCCCGGGCGGTTCCCGGGCTTGCTATGAAGCTTACTTGTCTGATCTGTGGGGTAGGTGAAGGCGACCTGTGAGAACCCCCAGGTGGTTGCGATGGGCTTCCAGCGCCTGGACTTCGTCCTTGAGGTCCGCCAGTTTCGCCGATACTTGCCAGGCAAGCACACCGAGGACCGCGCACCCGGCCACTGCGATTCCACCGATGATCCACACCATGTTCAGGATGCTACCCGCCTTTAGCTCAATCGTCACTTGGCCGAATAGGCAGTCAACGCCTGTGCCGCTTGGGCAGCCGCCAATTCCGCGATCCTCGGCTGCGCCACCTCGAGCACGGCTGGCCCCAACCGCAGCAGTAGCGCCGCCCCCCATTCTGGGCTGCTGATCGGCAGGCTCACCCGATGCTGGTCACCAGCGAGGTTTACCTCAGTAGTGGGGTAATACTCACTAATCCACTGTCCTTGAGGACTGACCGTGATCTCAAGATGATCGGCAGCCTGGGAGAACCAGGCCTGGGTGGCTTCCTCTAAACCTTCCCGCTCGATGACCGGTTCGTTGAGGAGCTCAACCTCACTGATGCGCCCAACATGGAAGCTACGCCAGGCCTGGCGCTGCTGACTCCAGCCATCCAGGTAGAGCTGTCCGGCATCGGTGCGTAGCCGAGCCGGCTCAACGATTACCTCATTGAGCCCTTTGCTGCTCAGATGCTGAATCCGCACCTGGCGACGCTGCTCGCAGGCCGTCATCAGGGTTCGACGAACCTCAGCATCTCCGCTGGCTAGTTCGACGCTGATCTGCTCACCGGCGCCCCCACAGGCTGCGGTGATCTTGGCGAGGGCAGTCGCGGCCGCCTCATCGCCAAGCTCCGCCAGCCCCATGAGGGCTACCGACAGGCTGGTGGCTTGGTCCTGGGTGAGGGTCATGGGGGTGGCTAGTACCTCGGCATTGGAGATGTAGATCTCGCCCGAGGTGCGGACATAGTCAAGGTCAATATCGATCAGATCGTCGGTATAGCCTCCAGGTAACCCCACGAATTGGATAACGCTTAAATCACTGAGAATTCTCGCGGGGGTGGTCGCGAAGACCTCGGCGGTGCGATCCACGCTCACTCCCGGATTGGCCACCAGGAAGGGAATGAGCTGGACCATTCGGCGTAGTTGCTCACTCGATTTCACTGTCCCCACCTTTCAACAATGCCACGCAATTGGTCGACGACATCAGTGACCAGCTGGGGTGGAGCCAAGGCGACGGCATCGGTACCGAGGGCACAGATCTGTCCGTGGAGCACTGCTGTGTAGGGCACTTCGTAGCTGGTGAATCCTGCTGGGGTTGCCGGATGGGCCACCGGTGTCGGATTATCGAGTTCCCGCTGCTTTCCCGGCCTTAGTGCCACGATCGCTGGCTCGGTGGTTTCTGGGGTGAACTGAACAGGTTCGTCGGGTGGGGTGAAGGCCTGCGGCCGGCCCACGAGCTTTGGCGCCGTGGTCATCCGGGTCAGCTTGAACTGACGCCTATCCTGCCGGTCCACATCGAATCCGATGACATGCCATTGCCCGCGTCGGTGAAGCAGCCGCCAGGGTTCGAGGGTTCGGGTGGCGCCAGCGTAGCCGAAACTCACCCGCTGCCGTTCAGTACATCCGGTCAGCCAGACCTCCAGCCCAGAAGGCGCGGTCATCCGGGGCTGCAGACTCATCAACCGCGAGGGGTCTGGACGGGCACCTGCGGCTTGGAGAGCGGCCAACCCTTCCCTGGTGCTGGCTGCGGTCACCTGATCCTGCCAGACCTGGCTGGCCACCCCTAAGGCACCGAGCTCGGCTGGTGTGAAGTTGATCGCTGGCATTTCGTAATCGCATCGTCGAATCCGGTAGCCAACCTCTGTACTGTCGGGGTCGTCGCTGCCAGCCTCGACCGGAATCCCGGCTTCGCGCAGTTCCTTCTTGTCGCGTTCGAAGGTGCGTTCAAAGTTGGCATCGTCGAGTCCGTGATAGCCCTCAATGGTTTCTCGGATCCGTTGCCTGCTCATCCAACTTCGTGAACTGAGCAGCATAATGTGCAGGTTCATCAGCCGCTCAGTTTTTCGTGCCGACATAGGGACCTCCTTGCGGCATGAGCGTATCGTGCTTGGAAGTTGCCACAATGGAGCCATGCCGCCTGTGGATCGTTACGCCCCCTCCCCCACCAGCGATCTGCATCTGGGCAATCTCCGCACCGCCTTGGCGGGTTGGCTGCTGACCCGCAAACACAACGGTCAATGGCGACTACGCATTGAGGATCTCGATTCCGCCCGGGTCAAGGCCGCGGGAGATGCGGCCTCTCGTCAGCTGGCTGATTTGGCTGCCTTGGGATTGGATTGGGATGACGAGATCGTCACCCAGTCTGACCGGCTGGCGGCTTATCGGCTGGCCCTAGCCGAACTTGGGGAGCGCACCTTCGAGTGTTTCTGCACCCGCAAGGACATCGCCCAAGCCGCGTCGGCCCCGCATGATGGTTATCGACCCTATCCCGGTACCTGCTCCCGGTTATCGAGCGCGGAGCGCACCAGGCGCCGTCAATTACGCTCCCCCGCTATCCGGGTGAGGGCGGAAGGAGCCAGCTTCACGATTTCGGATCGGTTTGCTGGCCAGGTGACTGGGGTCGTCGACGATTTCGTGCTGGTACGCGGCGATGGTGTTCCCGCCTATAACTTCGCCGTGGTGGTCGATGATCTGTTTCAAGGCGTCACCCAGGTCACCAGGGGCGACGATTTATTGGCATCGGCTCCCCGGCAGGCCTGGTTAACCGAACAGTTGGGGGGTAAGGCACCCAGCTATGCCCATATCGGCTTGGTCTACAACCGGGATGGGGTTCGACTGGCTAAACGTGACCAAGCGGTCACCCTCGCCGATCTGCAACAGCTGGGTTGGAGTACCGAGAAGGTCCTGGCGGAGCTGACCAATTCCTTAGGGTTGGGTCGTCACGAGACAGCAGTAGGGGCTCTGGACGCCATGCCAGATCCCCTACCAGTGTTATTCAATTCGGCCGTCACGTGGACCGGACAGGCCTTGATTTAGCCCTGCACGTCCACGATGTCGATCACATAGATGACAGCCTCACCAGCAGCCAAGCCGGCCTTGGCATCGCCATCGGGGAAGGACTGGGCTGATGGGACTACGAGCATCGCTCGGGAACCGGCGGTCAGATTCAGTAGGCCTGTCTTCCATCCCTCAATCAAGGTGTTGACCGGTGCAGTTTGCGGCACCCAGGCGTCGTAGACCAAGCTACCGGAGGTAGCACCCCAGCCTCGGAATTTCACGGTGACGGTGGATTCGGCAGTGATCGCAGCCCCGGGGCCGGTGATCATGGGAGCGACGGTGAGGCTATCGGTCACCAGCCCAGCCGGGATTTCACCCAACTCTGGCTGTCCTTCAGCATTCATGGTGACTGTTGGCAGCCCCTCCGGCAAGGCGACTTCTTCTCCGGTGGCCTCGGTAAAGCTTGCTGAAATGATGTCGACCACAAAAATAAGGCTGTCGCCCACCTGAATTCCGGCATTCGGGTTTCCTTGGGCATAGCCGTCTTCGCTGGTCATCCCAATCAAGACTCGTGAACCCACTTGCTGACCGGCCAACCCCATTTTGAAACCAGGAATAACCTGGCCCAAGGACATGGTGGCTGGGGCGCCACGTTCCCAGGAACTGTCAAAGGCCTCCCCAGTACGACCGTTGATACCCACATAGTTGACGGTGACGCTGGAGTCCTCGCCCACGGTTTGGGTGCTGCTGCCAGGGCGCAACACCAGGCTCTGGGTGCTGGCAATCGCCCACGGGGCAGGAACCGTCACCTCGGGCACATCCGTGTCAGTGACCTGGATGGCGCTGAGATCGGCGGAGGGCTCAATGCTTACGGTGGGTTCGGGTGAAGCCGATTCGCTTATGGCGGGTTCGGGCGAAGCCGATGAGGGCGCAAGCGTCGCTTCACCGGAGGCTGAGCTTTCAGGTTCGGCGGCATTTCCACAACCGGAGAACGCCAATACAGCGGCAACAGCAGTCGCCAAAGCGACTCGGGTTCGGGACATCAGTTCACTCACACGCACCACGTGATGGTACCTCACCCTCACATATCGACGAGATCGAGAAGCGCCCCCAGCTCCTCTCGTGTCAGGTCGCGGGCGGTCCCGACAGCCAGCTGTCCTAGCCTCACCGGGCCGATAGCGGTTCGTGCCAGCCTATCGACAGGGTGACCAACCGCATCCATCATGCGGCGCACGATCCGGTTGCGTCCTTGGTGGATGGTGATCGCCAGCAGCGAGCGGGTCTCTCCTTTTGACACCAGTTTGACGCGATCCGGTTTGACGGGGCCATCTTCAAGCCGGAGCCCCTTCTCTAGCCTCTTGATAGTGCGTGGCTCCACGACCCCGGCCACCTCCGCCAGGTAGGTCTTGGGCACCGAGTAGCGGGGGTGAGCCAGCCGGTTGGCGAATTCGCCATCGTTGGTGAGGATGATCAATCCTTCGGTGTCGGTGTCAAGACGACCGACATGGAATAGTCGCGATGCCGTCCGAGGCAAATAATCGGTGAGGTTTCGGCGTCCCTCGGGATCGCTCATGGTGGAGACCACGCCCCGGGGTTTGTTGAGCACGAGGTATTGGTGTCGTCGTGCCGTTGGAATCCGGGACCCATCGACACGGATAGTGTCGCGTTCTGGATCGACGCGACGCCCCTGCTCCACGACCACTTGACCGTTGACTTCGACGCGTCCTTCGTTAATGAGAATCTCGGCGGCTCGGCGTGAGGCCACACCGGCAGCGGCCAGCACCTTCTGTAGCCGAGTGCCCTCGGGATGAGTCATGAACTTCCTCCAAGATCCGATGCTAGGCGCAATTCGGCTTCTAAGGCTACGGCGTCGGGCAGTAGCGGCGCCAAGTCTGGCAGCTCATCGAGGCTGTCGAGGCCGAGTTTCTGTAAGAAAAGCCCGGTGGTGGCGAAGGTCATAGCCCCTGACTGTTCCCCAGCGGGGGTGATGAGACCTCGAGTCAGCAGCGTGCGTACCACCCCGTCGACGTTGACCCCTCGTACCGCAGCGATCCGGCTGCGGGTTACCGGCTGTAGATATGCGATGACGGCCAGGGTTTCCAGGGCAGCTTGACTTAGTCGAGCCTTTTCCTGAGCGACCACCGCGGTGGTCAGTATTGAAGCCAGATCGGCTGCGGTGGCCAGCCGCCAGCCACCGGCTACCCGTCGCAGTTCGAATCCTCGTTCGGTCTGCTGGTAAAACTGCGCAAGCTTGTCCAACTCGATGGTGATCTCAGACTCGGGAGCCTCAAGTGCCGCGCCCAATTCGGCAGCGGTGATGGGTTCGGTAGCCATCAACAGCATGGCTTCAATGGCACGAGATAGGCTCACTGCTCCCCCTGGGCTTCGTATTCATCGACCTCAAACTCGGTCAGTACGCCACCTGACCACCGGATGCTGAGTTCACTCAGCGGACTTGCCTGTTCAAAACTCACCTGCCCCGCCCGGAACAACTCCAATACGGCCAAGAATCTCACAACCGTGGTCAACCGGTCACAGCCTGCCACCAGCTGCCGAAAACTCCGTTGCCCAGCCTGAGCTAGCTCATGGGCCACGAGCTTTGTTTGCTCGACCACACTGACCCGACTGCCGTGTAGATGGGTCAGTGCCACACTCGGCACCGGTTTCGGCATCAACGCAGCTGCCGCTAACCCTGCCAGCCCGGCTGGATCGATGGGTAGCTCCACCTCAGGCAATACCTCGCGAAACTCCGTCTCCAACCCACCTGGACGCCAATGGCGGGTCTCCCCTTCCTCGAGCCGCTGCTCCACCCATGCCGCGAGTTGCTTAAATGCCCGGTATTGCAGCAGACGCGCAAACAACAGATCCCGGGCTTCGAGGGCTGCGATGTCCTCGGGTTCGGTCACCTCACCGCCTGGCAGCAACCGGGCCGCTTTTAAATCGAGGAGGGTCGCTGCAACTACGAGAAAAGAACTGGTCTGTTCTAAGCCGAGCCGATCCCCTGCGGCCCGTACATAGGCAATGAATTCGTCGGTGACCTGGCTGAGAGCCACATGTGTGACGTCGAGTTCTCGGCGGGCGATCAATTGCAGCAGCAGGTCGAAGGGACCCTCGAAATTGGCAAGATGCACATCGAAACCTGGGGTCGTGACCGGTCGCTGCTCAGCCGTGTTTCGACCCCGGCGGCTCACGCGCCCGTCAACTCCGCGATAACCGCGGATTCTGCGCCGCGTTCGGTCAGATCGTGGATCGCTAAGGCTACGGCGGTGCGCACCAAGCGACCACGGTCGAGATTGATGCCATAACGACGCTTCAATTCCAATGTCGCGTCCTCCAGCGCAAACAGCTCCTCGGAGGAAAAATAGACAGTGATCTTCTGGTCATGTTTGACTCGCCCACTAGCGGTTGGACGGCTGGCGGGCTGGGGCTTTACCGGCTCCCTTGAGGGGGTCGCTGGGGATTGAGTCGGACGAAACAGCTCGCTGGCTCCAGGCAGCGAAGCCCGACGATTTACTGACACTTCAGCAGCACCTCTCGTGCTAGCAGACGGTAAGCATCAGCACCCGGGGATGCCGATGCGTAGGTGGTGATAGGTTCGCCAGCCACGGTGGTCTCCGGGAACTTCACAGTCCGCCGGATCACGGTGTGAAATACCTGATCACCGAAGGCTTGCACCACTCGCTCCAATACCTCGCGGGAGTGAAGCGTGCGGCCATCGTACATTGTGCCCAGAATCCCCATGATCCGCAGGTCGGGGTTGAGTCGATCAGCGACCTTCGAGATCGTGTCAGTCAGCAGCGCGATACCCCGCAATGCAAAGAACTCACATTCCAAGGGCATGATCACGTACTCACTGGCAGTCAACGCATTGATGGTCAACAGTCCCAGGCTCGGGGCACAGTCCACCAAGATGAAGTCATAGTGGGGCCGCAACGGACGTAGGATGCGGCTAAGGGTCTGTTCTCTGGCAACCTCGCTCACCAGCTGCACCTCAGCAGCTGATAAATCAATGTTGCTCGGTAGTATGTCCAACCCAGCGACGGAGGTGGGCTGAATTACCTCGTCCGCAGTGTATTCACGTGATAGCAATAGGTTATAGACGCTGCGTTCCAGGGTGTGGGGGTTGACTCCAAGCCCCACAGACAGCGAGCCCTGCGGATCGAAGTCCACCAGCAACACCTGGTAGCCCAATTCCACTAGGGCCGCCCCCAGATTGATCGTGGTGGTGGTTTTCCCAACCCCGCCTTTTTGATTGCACATCGCGATGATGGTGGCGTGCATGGTGCGGCCTGGATCGGGTGGCGTCGGCACGGGCAGCGTAGGCAGCGGACGACCAGTGGGGCCCAAGTCGGCTACCAGCGTGGACTCGCCCGGCGCATCCGGCACCTGGAACAGTTCGTCAGCCACGATCCCCTCCTGCTTTTCGACGTCACCCATCCTAGCCATCAGTGGGCCCTTCTACACGTAAGCCGAAATGACTCTGACCAGCTCTGACAAGGCTGACTTGGTGACCCCTAGGTGCTTGAAGCCAATGAAACCATGACAGGTCCCAGGCCACTGATGTACTTCTACAGCGACACCAGCCTCACCCAAGGCGGTGGCATAGGCAAGCCCTTCATCACGCAATGGATCAACTTGATTAACCCAAATATATGTGGGCGGGAGGTTCGCAAGGTGGGTAGCCAGACTAGGTGAGGCATAGTGGTCTGGTTGTTGCCCGGCCAGGTAGTAGTTCCACGACCACTCTGCGTTACGCAGAAACCAGATGGGGGTTTCTTGCCCAGCACGCATGGATGGAGTGGTGAGCCGATGGTCCAGTTCAGGTTCCAACAGGATCTGGGCGGCCAACTGAATCTGGGTGTGGTCTCGCAACCACAGCGCACAGGCGGCCGCCAGTCCACCACCGGCGCTATTCCCCATTACCGCTAACCGAGCTGGATCATGGGGGATCGAGCACTCCGGTCCTGCCAGCCAGGTGAGGGTGTGGATGCAGTCCTCCAAGGCCGCTGGATACGGGTGTTCGGGGGCTAGCCGATACTGCGGCGACACGATCACCGCCGCGGTGCGTTTGGCTAGCTCGGCGTTAGTGGCATCGTCGTATTCAGCAGCGCCGAGGCAGAACCCGCCGCCGTGAATATTGACCAGGACAGCAGCTGCCGGGTCGCATCGACGTGGCTGGACTACCCGAACCCGAAACTGGCTACCGTCAGGGCGCTGGAGCACCTCGTCACTGAAACGGACCTCAGGGCTAAGCCCGGTGTCATAGGGCGGGTTGAGGAGCTGATCGAGTGCACGGCATTGTTGAATATCGGCTAGGTCGTATCTGGGGCAGCCCACTAGGGCCGCCGCTAATTCACGATCCAGGGGTCCAGCCACAGCCACCAGCCTAGTGCCCCGTCGCGACCATCATCACCACCTCGTCAACGGCCCGGGTGCAAGGATGGCGTAGGTTCACGCCATCGCCTTGATCTCAGCGGCGCTGCCTTCGACCTGTGGTGTGATCGTCAGCGTTTTCTAGCCCGCGGGTGGGCTTCGGCGTACACCTCGCGAAGCCGATCAACAGTCACCAAGGTATAGATCTGGGTGGTGGCCACGGACGCATGACCAAGTAGTTCTTGCACCACCCTCACGTCAGCCCCTCCCTCCAACAGATGTGTGGCATAGCTGTGACGCAAACTATGCGGCGAGACCTCAGTCGTGATTCCTGCCCGAGCCGCCTGGGCTACGACGATGGCGTGAGCAGAGGTACGTGACAGTCGCCGCCCAAGGGTATTGAGCAGTAGGGCTCCGCCACCATTTCCTTTGACAGCCAACCCTGGTCGCGCCCTCACCAGGTAGGCCTCGACGGCATTGCGGGCGAAGCTGCCGAAGGGAACCACTCGGTGTTTTCCGCCTTTACCGATAAGCCGAAGCCCAGCCGTTGGATCTGCAAGACAGCCAGACACATCATCGACATCAAGATCGGTGATTTCCGAGATCCTGGCCCCGGTACCGTAGAGCAACTCCAGTAGGGCCGCATCCCGTAGCCCCAACGGGGTCTCAATATCGGGCGCGGCTAGGAGCGCTGTCACCTCACCGATACTCAGCGCTTTTGGAAGCCGCTTGGCCAAGGCGGGGATCGCGGTATTGCTGGCTGGGTTCTGAGGGGTCAGTCCCTCCTCGTAGGCGAAGGCATGAAAATTGCGGACACTGACGGTGATGCGCGCCACCGAAGCTGGTTTGAGTGTCTCTGCTAGGCCACGCATGAATTCGCTGATGTCGATGGCGGTCACCTCACCCAGGTCATGAATTCCCCTGGTTTGAAGAAATCCCAGATACCTGGTCAGGTCCCGGCGATAGGACTGGATCGTGTTGGGACGCAGCCCGCGCTCGACCCGCACATGGCCCAGATACTGGGTCAAGGCTGTTTCGGCAATCACCTAGACTCCATGCCGGATCGGCCACGGAGCATCGGCGGGGCGCAACTGCTCAAGGCTGTGTGACAATCGGGCTGTTTCCAAGGCCAAGATGCCAGAAACGAGTGAGGGAGATTGACACTGTCCTGCCAAAATCGCTGCGACCAGTTGGCTACGGTCGACCCATTCGGCACTCATATGGGCCTCTTCACCCTCAAGGATGAAACCTGCTGGCCTTGATGCGGGTCGTGGATTACGCGCCAAGAAGATCCGCAATGATTCCTCGCAGGCCCCCGGGGTGGTGGTGATATCGATGAGAACATCCCAGGTATCTGCGGCTAGTTCAGCTTCCTCAGCCAACTCTCGTTGCGCGGCTGCCACATAGGATTCATTGTCCACATCCAACAAACCGGCTGGTATCTCCACCAGCTCCTGCCGCACCGGGTGACGGTATTGCCTCACCACCGCGATGGCGTCGCGTTCCTCGTCCCAGCACACCACAGCAACCGCGCCCGGATGGGTGAGGTATTGCCTGGTCATGGTCTCGCCTGAGGGGGTAATGATGGTGTCCTCGACGAAGGTGCACACCCGTCCGGAACCGAGCACCGTATTTTCTGTCACCTGCCATGCCAGGGCACGATCCCAGCTCATCTCAACTCCTTCAATGCTGTAGTCACGCCACAGGTTAGCCGCACCAAGGGGCTGTTGGCGGTTGGGGTGTGGCTGGCTCTTCGCCACAATGAGCATGCCACTACCAGGTAATGGCAGGGATTCACGACGGACAGTCACCAGCTAGGCCCAGCTGGTTCAGTGTGGTGTGTGTCTCCTCGGAGGGAAATACCAGCCAATCGTCGGGACCGACGCCTCCCTTGTAGGGCACCGAGGTCAGGTCGGTTGGTAGGTTGCGTAACTCAAGCAGGTCCAGCACATCGGTGTGGGCATCAATGCTCATCTCTGGTAACAGTTCATAGGCGAGGCCATAGAGTTCGATGGGGTTGTTGGGGATCTCAGCCATCACGGCGGTGAGCACCTCAGCTGCTCGGCGTTGACGTCCCAGGGAGCCCTCCGGGTCGGCGATCCATTGGCCATCAACCTGGATCTCGCCCTGTCTGCTGCGCACATAGCCCAGGGCTGTGGCACCGTCGAGAAGCTGGGTCCCGGCCGGCAAGTCGATATGGGCCATCGAGTCCCGCAACGGGTATGGCAGCGTGACCTCCACCCCGCCAAGGGCATCGACTGCCTTGACGAAACCTCTGAGGTTAACCACCAGCAGCTGGTCTACGGGCATATGGAGGCCACGGCACAGCCCATCGACGAAGGCTTGGGGGCCACGCTGCCATGCGGTCGCCAGTCGATCAGATTCGGTGTCGCTTATGTCGACCATAAAATCACGGGAAATAGAGGCGGCCCGCTTTCCAGTGCGATCTGATCGGATGGCGAAGATGATGTCTGCCCGAGCCCCGGGGTCGGCGTCCAATTGTCCGAAATCGGTTGTGCCCTCAGGGGCGAAGGACCTGTCATCGATCCCGACAATAACCGTGGTGGTTCCACCCACGCTGGGGTGCAGGGCTACGTCGAGGCGTTGTGGTCGAGTAATAAGCACCGTCAAGCACAGGGCTATGACCAGCACGATAGCTACGAGTACGGTCCCGGTTGCCAGTAGCCACCCAGGTAAGGCAAACCGCCCCGCGCGTGAGGGCACGGGGCGGTCATTGGTGGTCTTAGACACCGGTGCGAGGCGCGCCCGGCTTCTTAGCATTGGTGGCACCCTTAGCAGGTGCCTTGGGAGCAGGCTGGGCACCCTCGGACTGAATCACGAGATGTGCGACGCCTTCAACCTTGCTGCCGGTGGAGGCTGTAATCCAGTGGTCACCCACCTCTTTGCCAGCAGGCACCTTGACGGTCAGGGTGGCCACACCATTTGCATCAGCGTTGACTGTGCCCAGCGAGGTGGGCTCCGAGTGCATGTGGAAGGTAACGGCCTGGTCGCTGGTCAAACCCGTTGCGGTAATGGTGATCTCCTGGCCGACAGTAGCCTGGTACTCGCCGAGGGCGCTGGAGACCTTGATTTGCGCGCCCTTCTTGTCTGCTGCAGTCGCAGTGTAAGAGGCAGTATCGGAGTCGCCGTTGTAGTACAGGCAGGTCACGGTCTCCTTGATTGCACCGCTCGGATCGAAATCGAATAGCGCGAAGGTGCCGGGAGCGTCTTCGGCCAAGGTGTGGGTGATGTCCCCGACGGTGACCTTGGTTGGTCCACTCGAGTCCTTGTGATTCGGACAGCTGCCGGTGATGTAGGCAGTAAGGCCGTTGCTTTGGACGTTCACGGCAGTGACGTCGACATTGAACTCGTCAGCCGAGGCGCTGCTGGCGCCCAGAGCAGAGCTGACGATCAGGCCGAGACCAAAGGCGGCCCCCATCAGTTTTTTCATCATGCGTTTCCCCTAACACGTGTGCAGGTTCCCTACCTGCGCTGGTTCACGTTAACATACAGTTGAGGAATAGCTCAATATAGGCATATCAATATCTGCCTAGACGACGGTGATGCCAATTTTGTGCCATTCTTCGAGGACGCTGTCGATGTCTTGGGGATGCACTGCGGCAGTCAGCCGACGCACCACCCGCACGCTCAACCCGGCAGCCAGGGCGTCGCGGGCGGTCGCGTCAACGCAGTAATCGGTGGCGATACCGCAGATGTCAACAGCCCGAATATTTTTATTCCTGAGGAATTCACCTAAGCTCAATTTGCCGCTGCTTTCGATTCCCTCAAATCCCGAATAGGCGGCGGTATAAGCGCCTTTAAGAAATACGCCATCCCAACTTTGAAAACTCAGTTGTGGGTGTTGCTCAGCACCAGTGGTTCCTGCCACACAATGTGGCGGCCAGGAGGTGATGTAGTCAGGCTCCGGTGAGAAATGGGGGCCCGGATCGACGTGGTGATCTCGAGTTGTCACCACATAGCTGTAGCCTCCTGCCTCGATATGGGCGTTGATTGCTGCCGCAACTGCGGCACCACCTGGTACCGCCAGGGCTCCGCCTTCACAGAAATCGTTTTGAACGTCGACGACGATCAGGGCACGTTCCATAGCTGGAGCTTACTGGGCTGCTTGACGTAGCAGCTCCCGGGCATGCCTGAGTCCCGCTGCCGAATCCTCACTGCCGCCCATCATGCGAGCTAGCTCCGCCGCACGTTGTTTGACAGTCAAGGCGGTGACATCGGAGGTCGTGACCTGCCCGTCACTAGATTTTGCGATGACGAAATGATGATCTGCGAAGGCTGCGACCTGCGCCAAATGGGTGACGACGATGACTTGGCAGTGTTGTGCGAGTTTCTTAAGCCGTCGCCCGATCTCTAATCCGACGGCACCCCCAACGCCAGCATCGACCTCGTCGAAGACGAAGGTGTGTCCTACCGAGCTGCCTGCCAAGACCACCTCGAGAGCCAGCCGCACCCGAGATAGTTCACCCCCGGAGGCAACCTTGCCCAAAGGGCCAGGTAGGGACCCAGGGTTGGCGGTGAACATGAGTTCGATTTTGTCGGCGCCGTGAGGTCCGCGGGGTGCGGGGGTCACCTCGAAGCTTAACCGGGCATGGGGCATCGCAAGGGCCTGAAGCTCGGCGGACGTAGCTGTTGCGAGCCGCTCGGCGGCAGCGATCCTGGTAGCCCTGATACTGCTGGCAGCCTGATCAAGGGCGGCATCGAGTTCGGCTTGACGAGCCTGCAACTCATCAATTCGGTCGCTGGCGGTCTCCAATTCCAGCAGTCGCCGCTGGGCTTGCTCAGCCCACTCCAACACCTCTGTGACGGTATTTCCATATTTTCGAGTCAGGCTAGCAAGCTGACCACGTCGATCAGCCACGGCTGCTAACCGGGCTGGATCAGCCACCAAATCAGCGGCGTGGCTAGTGACTTCTTGAGCCAGGTCAACCAGCACATAGTTTGCCTCGGTGAGCCGAGCCGCCAACGGGGCGGCTGTGGCATCCCGAGCAGCTAAGGCATCGAGGTGGCGGCGTGCGGTTGCGATGAGGGTCAGCGCACTGACCGCGTCGAAATCCTCGTCACTGCCGCTCAAAGCGATCTGAGCGTTGACCGCTAGGGCTTTCAGCTCATCGGCATCACTGAGCCGGTTCGCCTCAAGAGTCAACTCCTGATCCTCAGCTGGTTGAGGATCGACAGCAGCAATCTCATCTAAGCCGAAACGAAGGACTTCAGCTTCGCGGTCGCGACTTTGGGCTTGGTCTATCAGCTCAGCCAATTCGAGGCTGACCTTGCGGTATTCGTCGTAGTCGCGCTGGTATGTGGGAAGTTCGGCAGGCTGGGCATAGTCGTCGAGTAGTTCCCGCTGCCTCTCGGGCGAGGACAGTCTTATCTGCTCGGACTGGCCGTGGATCGTGGCCAGTTCGGATAGCAGTGCAGCAGCCCTGGAGACCGGGACCGATACCCCACCCACCACGGCTCGGGAACGCCCTTGGGCTAAGACTTGACGCAGCGTCACCAACTCTGCCCCGTCATCGAGGTCACCGCCGAGTTCTTCAACCACGCTGGCGAGCCGAGTAGGTACCTCCCAACGTCCCTGCACCATGGCTTTGTCGTGACCACGCCGCACCAGCGATGCATCTGCTCGCTCCCCAAGTAGCAGACCCAGTCCGGCGACAATCATGGTTTTGCCTGCGCCGGTCTCTCCAGTCAACGCCGTCAATCCGGGCCCAAGCGGAAGGGTGGCGTCGGCTACCACACCAAGCGAACTGAGTCGCAGTTCAGTAAGCATGAGTACCCTTCGGATCACGACGCCAGCCGTCGATGGGCAGTTTGAACTTGCGCACCAGCCTGGTGGTAAACGGCTGCTCAGCTAATCGTGAGATGAGCAGGGGACGTGCGCTGGCACGTACCAGAACCCGCTGCCCCTCAGTGAGGTCAAAACTCCGCCGACCATCACACCAGATCACTGCCTGGTGAATCGGATCCCCCAAGTCCAAGGACACATCCGAGGTGGGTGCCAAGACCATCGGTCGGTTAAATAACGCGTGGGCAGACAACGGCACCACCAGCATGGCTTGTACCTCAGGCCATACCACCGGCCCACCGGCTGAGAAGGCATAGGCGGTGGAGCCTGTAGGCGTGGCCACGAGCACACCATCACATCCCCAGCGGGACAGTGGCCTGCCATCGACCCGGACCATGATGTTGAGCATCTTCTCACGCATCAGTTTCTCTAGGGAGACCTCATTGATGGCGAAGGATGTCCATACCGGCTGGTTGTCGGCGTCGACAACCAATACCTCCAGCACCAAGCGCTGTTCCGTGAAATATCGACGCTCAGCTACCGCGCGCGGCAGGGCCCGCACATCGGAGGTTTCGAGTTCGGCCAGGAATCCAACATGGCCCAGGTTGACACCTAGCAGGGGCACCTTCATGGGGTGTGCCCACTCGGCTGCGCGCAGGATGGTGCCGTCGCCACCGAAGACCACCGCCAGTTCAGCAGGCTCCCCATCAATCGAGGCGAGATCCGCGTCGGGGACATGCTCGGCCAACCGTTCCACATCATCGGTGAAGGTGAGGAACCGGAAACCAGGCATCTGGGTTATGAAGGTACTTGCGGCCCGTAACGCTTCGGGGCGTTCTGGGTGCATCAGCACTGCGATGGTACGGGTCTTCACGAGGCTCTAGGGTAGTCAGCCCTAGCAAACAGCACCCAATCGAATGAAGAACTCCTGGTTACCGTGGGCCCCAATGACTTGGCTTGGGCCGCTCCAGCGGCATTCCCAGCCCAGTTGGTTGGCGGCCGCGATCACCGAGTTAACCGCCTCTTCCCGGGCTGCAGGATCGGCTACCACTCCCCCAGCACCTAGCCTGGATTTGCCCACTTCAAACTGCGGTTTGACCAACAGCAGTGCCTCCCCGGCTGGCGCTAGCACGGCCGTCAGCGGCGCCAGCAGCAGCCGCAGTGAAATGAAGGACACATCTGCAAGGATGATGTCGACGGGTTGACCATCGACGTCGTCGAGGGTGAGGTTCCTCAGGTTGAGTCCTTCTCGCACGGTAACCCGAGGATCCCCGCGCAGCTCCGGGGCTAGCTGGTTGTGGCCAACATCAACGGCGTAGATGTGGCTAGCGCCCATGGCTAATGCGACTTGGGTGAACCCTCCGGTGGAGGCTCCGGCATCGAGCACTCGACCGCGGATTCTCAGGCCAGAATCTGCCAATGCTCCGAGTAATTTCGTCGCTGCCCGTGACACCCATTGGGGACCGTCAACGTGAATGTCGGCGGTCTCGTCAACTCGTTGGGATGCCTTAGAAGCTAACTGTCCATTGACGCTGACCCGTTGTTCTTGAAGCAGTTGTGCCGCCTGGTTCCGGGATCGCGCCAGGCCCCGGGCGACTAGGGCAAGGTCCAGCCTCATCGGGGGTCCAGCCCCGGCAGCCCACGTTGCGCCGGTTCGGAACTGAGGGCATCGGCCAATGCCCGCTGCGCTGCCTCGATCCTGGCGCTCGCCTGCTGTGTGGTCAATTCCTCGATTCCGTCAATGGTTGTCATCGCCTCGGCGATGGCGGCCAGCCGGTGGGCACTTTCCCGATTGGGGGAAGCCGGTGAACTCATCGCACGAGATCCAGCTGGGCTAGCACATCCTCGATGTTGATCTTTTGCTCCCAGTGGGCATGAAGCGCACACCACAGCAGGTCGAGTTGGCCCACTTGGGTTGTTGGGGTCTCGGCGATAGCCAGCCCATCGGTGATGCACAAGCGTGCCTCACCACAGGAGTAGCCCGTTGAGGTGCGATTGAGGATGCGGGCAGGCTCAAGCAGGGCGGCGATGTCCTGGCCAATATGGGTAGGTCGCCCGATCGGCTCAGCTGCGGCCAGATCATATTTTCCGTGAGCTCCTGTGAATACAAACAGCGAATCCATGCCGACGTTACCTGCCCCGACGATGTCCGTGTCGATGCGGTCTCCAACGAAGATCGGATGCTGGGCATTCAGCCGAAGCACGGTTTCGTCGAGGAGTGGTCGAAATGGCTTGCCTGCCATCTCGGGGCGGTATCCGACGCAGGCAGCGATCAGGTCAACTTGGGCTCCGTTACCTGGCAATATCCCGCGCTCGGTGGGGCGGGTTTGGTCTGGATTGGTGGCATACCAGGCTGCGCCGTTTTGGACCGCGATGGCACCTTGTTCCAGCAGTTCCCAAGGCAGCTGGGGATGATAGCCCTGCACTACTGCCACTGGCTCCTCCGCCAGGGTGCTGACGGGAGTAAATCCTCCAGCTGCCAGTTGCTGGGACAGGGCTTGGGTACCAACCACCAAGATTCGCGCTCCAGCCGGTAGCCGACTCTGCAACATCCGCAACGTCGCTTGGGTGGAATTGACGACATCCTCAGCCTCGGCATCGATGCCCAGTTCACGTAGGTGGGCAGCTACTTGCGTCGGAGTTCTGGCGGCATTATTGGTGACGAACCCCAGCCGAATACCCTGGTGACGAAGCTGACCTAGGGCCTGCGATACTCCGTCGATGGCATAGGGCCCGAGATATATCACCCCGTCAAGGTCGAAGAGCGCAGCATCGTAACTCGATATCAGCGAACTCACTGAGGCTCCCCATCAATATCGGCAAAGATCTCGGCCAACTCCTCCTCGGCGGTAATCAACTGCACGGTCTCCTCTGTGTCGGCTGGATCCCCTGTTTCCACATCGTGGTGTGTCATCTCCTCGACATTCAACTGCACCGTTTCCTCAGCGTCGGCTGGATCAGTTACCTCAGCTGCCGGGGGCTCGGCTTCAGTTTGCTGAACAGGTACAGCCAGGTCGAAGTCTGTTGGCAACACGACACCGTCGAGTTCAGCCATACGATCTGCAAGGTCGAGTGAAGCTTCGGGATCAAGCTGGGCAGCAGCCTCATACCAGCGGCGGGCTTCGCTCAGTTGGCCGGCGTCTTCAAGTAAGGAGGCATAGGCATAGCGAAGCCGCGCCTGTCCCGATTTTGGGCCGATCTTGTGGGAGATGGCTGATTTGAGCAGTCTCATTGCCTCACCGCGTTCCCCGAGATCGCTGCGGATTCCAGCCTCAACGAGTAGGCATTCGATACGTAATCCGAGATTCTTCGTGCGCGGGTTTAAGGTGGCAAGCAACTCCAAGGCTTCACGGTGACGACCGAGGGCGCGTTCGCAGTCAGCAATCACGGGAAGCAGTTCGTCGCCACCATTCATTCGCCTAATGGCTCGAAATTCACGTAGCGCGATGTCGTAGTGTCCAGCCGCATAGGCTGCCTCAGCTGCTGCTTCCCGCACGATGGGCAGACGTCCAGCACGACGACGAGCAGCCTCGGCATGGCGGTGCGCTAATTCTGGGTCGACATCCAGCAGCAGGCCCGCAGCCAATATATGGGCCCCAACTGTGTCAGCCAGATCCTTCGGTAGCCCCTTGAGTTCTGCCTTAACCCCAGCAGGCAACTGCGACTCGTCGAAATCACGGGGAGTTTCGGGTTCATCAACGGCCGGCGCAGTGCCAGGTTTAGGAATCCACTTGGGACGTTCCTGCCGGTCTGGACCCCGATGCCCTTGCGGCTCCCGACCTTGTCCATTACGACGACGATTGCCAACTCCCGCGGGTGCGCCACCTCGACGCCCGCCAGTTGTGCGCCGGTCCCTGTGATCGCCCCTTCTGGAGGATCGTCCCTGTTCAGCCATAGCCGTCATTCTCCCAAACCAGCACGAAACACACCAACATGATTCCAGGGCTGCGCCCTTGTCAGTCTTGCCCGCTGCAGTGCCCGGGGACCAAACCTGCGAATAGCCTTGTCCACCGCAGCTTCAGCCTCCGCCCAGCCCCGCTGTGGCGCATCGAGAGTCGGCTGTTCATAGGTCTCCGCCTTCGCCGTAAGTTGTTCTAACCGCAGCCCTACCCGACGAATCCGGGCACGCTGCAGCTGTAGCCGCCGAAACAACCGCAACGCCTCCGCATAGATCTCCCCAGTCAGGTCGGTAGGGTTCTGCAACCTGCCGGTTCGGCTCAGCGTCGTAAAATCCGCGAAACGTAGCGATAACGTCACCACCCGACCCACCATCGCCTGAGCACGAGCCCGGGAGGCAGTACGTTCAGCCAACCGCAGAATCTCGGTCTCTATCACCGTGGGGTCATCGGTATCTCGCCCAAAGGTTTCTTGGCAACCCACACTGCGTTCACGAGGAGTTCTGGTCAAAACTGAACGATCATCTCGACCCCACGCCAGATCGGCCAACAGCTGCCCTTGGCACTCCCCCACTGCGCGCTGCAGTACATCAACAGGGAGCTGAGCCAACTCCCGAACCGTACCCAGTCCTAACCGTCGCAGTTTCGCAGCAGTCACCTCACCCACACCCCACATCGCCTCTACCGGTAATGGATGAAGAAAATCCAGTACCTCACCGGCACGCACCACCTTCACCCCATCCGGCTTAGCCGCCTGAGAAGCCAACTTCGCAACGAACTTATTAGGACCAATCCCCACCGAACAGGTCACTGCTTGCTCATCTACTACCCGCGCCCGCAGCAGATCCGCAATAAACTCCGGGGAACCCAGCCGCTTCAACGCCCCAGTCAAGTCGATAAAAGCCTCATCAATACTCACCACTTCCACGACATGAGAAAAACTGTCAAAAATCTCTGCAATCGACCTTGACACCGCCTCATAGCGGTCAAAATTCGGAGATACCACCGTGACCTGCGGGCATAATCGTCGAGCCCTAGCCGACGGCATCCCCCCTCGAATACCAAATTCACGGGCCGGATAGTTTGCCGAAAGCACCACCCCTCTGTCGCTACCGCCAACAAACATCGGAACAACAGCCAACTCAGGACACCGAGCCGTCTCCACCGACGCATAGAAAGCGTCCATATCCACATGCGCAATAACCGACATCACCCACCAGAACTTCCAGGACTGGCATGCCACAGTTTTCGAGGAGCAGTTACCGTAGCTTTGATATCTGCATAGGGTGATATTGGCTGGTGCGTCAGCACTCGACGCGGCCCCATTCCACCACTATGACTATGCTGCTGCGGGCTGGGATACGTTTCATCACCAGTTGGGGGGAGTTGCTCCAGCTGCTCTACTTGAGTGAAATTCTCGGGAATCTCCGCCAGCAGGTCAAGCACTGCCTGCCGGGCGGCTCTTTCCCCCTCAGCCAGCCTCACCTGCTCCCACAACTGAAAAACTCGACTCAGCTCCCACGCCCCCGTCGCCCGCACCGAAACCCCACGTGGGCCAGTGCGACGAATCCGGCCACGCACCAACAACAACCAACTATTAAATATGGTTGCCGCACAGGATCCCTGAGCATCCTCGAAGAAGGTAGCATCCACCGGTCCTGTTGAGTCGTCAAGAGTCAGGAACACTACCCGCCGCCCAGAACGTACTGGCGGGGTCTGAGTAGCTACCTTGACCCCAGCTACCAGTATCTCGCTGCGATTACGTTGCTTCAGTAATTGCCGCGACGGCACAACTCCCAGCGCCGAAAGCATCGGTAGATAGCGACCGATCATATGCCCGGAGGCATCCAGCCCCAGCACCTCTAGTTCGATGCGCAACAACTCCTCATGGTCGAGTTCCGGCAGCCCGCTGGGAACGATCTCATGATCATTAGGAAAAGCGAATGCTTGCTGGGCATCCCCTACCCGGTCACGCGTTAGGCGATAACGGTATAGATCAGCCACTTTCAACAGCAGATCACGGCGAGTTACCTGGTTCCGCCGACGTACACCCTGACCTATCTCGATACCGTGCAAGGCGTCAAAGGCTCCCGTGAGCACCAGATTCTCGGTGACGAGGCGGCTCACAGTACTGCGATGGAAAAAATCAGTGAGGCCGCAGAAAGGCCGAGCCTGCTCGATGGATGCAATCTCTGCCGCCGAGATTCCCATCACATCCGCCAGGGATAACCGTATACCCCAACCACTAGGGGATTTCGCGGCACGCTCAGCTCGATAGACGCTATCGCTGATATTAATATCGAGACCCAGCACTGCCACGTCGAAACGTCGCGCTTCCTCTAATAACAACCGTTTTGGATACATTCCAGGGTCATGGGTGAGCAGTCCAGCAATGAAGGCTGCTGGGTAGTGGCGCTTCAACCAGGCCGATTGATATGTGGGCAGCGCAAAGGCAGCCGCATGGGCCTTGCAGAAACCGAAGGAGGCAAAACCCACCAGAATGGCCCACAACTCATCAACCACCGGCGGAGGAAGTCCACTGGAGAGGGCAGCCGGCATGAACCATTCCCGCAGCCGCTCTCGTTCCACCTGATCGCTCAGCGCCCGCCGGGCTTCATCGCCCTCAGCCAGGGAACATCCGGTAGCCAAAGAGATAAGTTGGATAATCTGCTCATGAAAAACCACCACCCCACAGGTGGATTCCAGCACTGGCGTAAACCGGGGATGAAGATAGTGGGGTTCACGCCAGCCTTGTCTGGCCTCCAAGAACGGGGTGACCATATCGGTCTTTACTGGCCCGGGGCGAAACAGCGAGATATCGATGATCAGATCCGCAAAACTGTCAGGACCGAATTTCCCCAATAATTCACGCTGTCCGGGTGATTCAATTTGAAAACAACCCAGGGTATTTCGGTGAGCGATCATGTCATAGACCCCAGGGTCATCGAAGGGCTCTAGGTTATCGATAGCCGGGGTCTTGCCCTCGAGGCGCTGTACCTCCGCTAAGGCATGAGCCATAGCCGATTGCATCCGGATCCCTAGCACGTCCAGCTTGAGGAATCCCATGTCCTCGACATCGTCTTTATCGAACTGGCTCATGGGATAACCGCCCGCGCTGGGTTCGACGGGGGTACGTCGCCGCAACGCCGAATCGCTCAGGATCACCCCACATGGGTGCATTGCGATATGTCGCGGCAGACCGTCAAGGGACTCCACCAATCGAAAGAGTCCATCGAGTCGCGCCTCACCTAGCCCAGCAGCACGCAACTCTGGTAGCTCCCGCAGCGCAGCGCGAGCGTTACGGGCACGGATGTGGGGAAAGGCCTTGGCCATTGCGTCGATCTCGGCAGGCGGCAGGCTCAGTGCCGCACCCACATCACGGATAGCATGGCGCACCCGGTAGGTCTCCAGCATCGCCACACAGCTGACCCGCGATGAGCCGAAGCTATCCAAGATCAGATCGTAGATCTCACCTCGGCGCTCCGATTCGACGTCTAAATCAATATCCGGCAGGGCACGTCGCAGCGGAGATAGGAAACGAGGCATCAGCAGACCATGGGCCAGCGGATCAACCCCGGATATGCCCAGCGCATAGTTGACCAGGCTGCCCGCCCCGGAGCCGCGCGCAGCACACCGGATACCTCGGTCCCGCACCGCATCGGCGATATCAGCCACAGTGAGGAAATATGACTCAAACCCTAGTTTGCCAATCACCGCCAGTTCCTCTTCCAACCGGTCGGACACCGTTGGGGTGAGCGTGCCATAGCGCTGAATGGCTCCCGCCTCGCAGCGTTGCCGCAGCACGATAGGGGCTTGATCTGCGGTGGTACCGAGGGTGTCGAACTCAGGCAGCCGGATCTGCCCCAACCCAATATCAGCCACCGGATGTAACCGAGCGCGCTCGGCCAGTTCACGGGTAGCGCCCAGCACCCTCGTCGCCGCAACCCCAGCCAGTTGAGCCGCTTCTTCCGTAGCGACCACCATGGCTGCTTCGTCTTTGAGATAACCCTCGGCGTTGCGTCGATCCGCATTTCGCTCACCCAAAGGCACCAGTCGACGAGAGGCATCCAGCACATCCACCGTTGGCGCCTGTTCCCGACGAGCCATTCGCACCATATTGGTCACCACACAGGAAACATCGGCGTGTTGTGCCAACCTCATCAACCCGGCAGCCTGATGTGCGGATGCGACGCCACGACCACCAAGGCGATGATTAGTTGCCGCTAGCACCACCCCGTCGCCTAATAGCTCACGCCATTCAGCTAAGCGACGCCCGGCTAAATCATCACGCGATGCCGCGAGCAATTCACCGATATCAGAGTCGGCTCCCAGCAACACCACCGCATCCTGGCCAGCACAGTGATCAGCCACCAGATCCATCGTGACAGCAGGATTGCCTCGCTCATTATGAGCAGCACTGATCATTCGACACAGCACACCCCAGCCAAGACCTGAGGTAGCCAACACCACCACCCGGGGCAGCCTCAGATCCCGGATCCGACCGCCCCGCTCCGGGCAGGCCAGCCGGGGCGATGGTCCAGGTTTCCGCAATGCCAAATCCACCCCTACAACCGGCCATATCCCGGCTGTCAGGCAATGTTTCGCGAACCGGACCGCGCCATAGAGCCCATCACGATCTGTGATAGCCAGGGTGTCCATCCCCAGTTCCGTAGCCCTAGCTACGAGGTGTTCGGGGTGGGAAGCGCCATATTGGAAGGAATAACCCGAGGCCACCCGAAGATGCGTGAACATCAATCACACACCCCCACCAAATGCCACCCCTCAGCGGTGGAGCGCGCTAGTTCATAGATCCCTTGTTTCGAGGCGTTTCCCGCCTCGACCCGCCATACTTCCTGTTCAGCAAGCAGGTCGGTGGGCCACTCAACATGGTTCCACCACGGCAGCGAACGGATCCACTGTCCCTGAATCTCAGTGACCACCATGAGTTGACCGCGCCAAATGAACTGCATGGGACCATCCCCCACCTTGACCTGAATCGGGTCGTAATACCGCCGCATATCCGCCTCCCAAACTTCGCAAATCGAACAAATATTCGATAGAGGAGAACTATACGCCTCTGCTCCGGCGAGACAACCCCACCCCGGCAGGCTGTGCGCAATCTGTGAGCCATGCGGCTAGAACCCCTAGTCAACAGCGATTACATAGCCTCACTTCCTGTGCCGACCTGTGAAATCCTGAAAAATAGTTGAGTTCAATCTGAGAAATCTTAAGAATTGGTGACACCCGAACGAAAGGACATCCCATGGGATTCACGAAGCACACACCGCCCCGCCGCGGTAGCGATGCATTTGGCCCCGGTGCCCTCCCGCGCCGGGCAGTGCCTACCCCACCCGCACCCTGGCGCCGTCCGCTGGCCGCGCTGGTGCTAGCTGGCAGCATCGGCGCCATCGGGATTTCGGCAGCCCCTGCGACGGCGGCAGCCGCTCCCACCCACGACACCGCCGCCACTCAGAGCGGTCAAGCTAGTCATGCCGGGGACTCCGGTGACCAGGCAGCTCCAGCTCCTCAGCCAGAGCGCGGCAATGCCGAGCAGGCTCCTAGCCCGCAGCCCGAGGCTAGCCAACCGGAGGCTCCCACTACCCCGCCTGAGACCCCTCAGCCTGAGCCCGAGGCTAGCCAACCAGAGGAAACCACTACCCCACCTGAAACCCCTCAGCCTGAGCCTGAAGCTAGCCAACCAGAGGAAACCACTGTGGAACAGCCCGCGGCTCCCGCGACTGAGAAAAAACCCAAGCGTGCGAAACCTGCCTCGAATAGCACCACCTCAAGCACGCCACGTCGAGCCGCATCGAGCTCAACCAGCAGTTCGTCGAACTACTCCTCAACTTCCAGCAGTTCGTCAAATGCCACCACCTCGACAAGTTCTAGCAGCGCGACTACTACCGCCCAGACCGCTTCAATCACGGTCGTTGACGGCGCTGCTGCCCCGCTTGCTCCCGGAACCTACAGCCTCAGCGCGGCCTTCGGGGCCACTGGCAGCTGGTCGAACTACCACACCGGTCAGGACTTCTCAGCGGCGACCGGCACCCCGGTCTATGCTGTCGTCTCCGGCACCGTGGTTTCCGGCAATGTCGGTTCCTGGGCAGGCAATTATGTGGCCATCCAAGCTGCCGATGGTTCCTCGACCCTATATGCCCACCTTGACAGCACCACCGTCAACGTCGGCGATACCGTCACCGCTGGTCAACAGATCGGCACCGTAGGCAACACGGGCCGTAGCTTCGGCTCCCATCTGCACTTCGAGTACTATCCCGCTGGGGTTACCCCCGGCGATGTGTACTCCGCCACCGATCCCATGGCCTATCTCAACGCCCTCGGGATCACGATGTAAACGTCACCTCTCCCTCCCCCACCGCTGCGCGGCGTCGAGTTACTCGGCGCCGCGCAGCCTTAACAGCGCTTTCACCGCGATATCGAGGTCCCGCGTCGGCCAAAACTTGGGCAACGACCTGGTCAAGAAACCGCCATAGCGCGCAGTCACAATGCGTGGATCAAGGATCGCCACCACACCACGATCGCCCTCCCGACGAATCAACCGCCCCGCCCCCTGAGCCAACAGCAACGCCGCATGGGTGGCAGCCACACTCATAAACCCGTTACCACCAGCATCATCCACGGCCTTTTTCCGAGCCTGCATCAACGGATCATCAGGGCGAGGAAAGGGGATCTTGTCGATGATGACTAGCTGACAGGTCTCCCCCGGAACATCCACTCCCTGCCACAGCGACATGGTGCCAAACAAACTGGTTTCCACTTCTTCCTTGAATCGACGTTGCAATTCCGGAAGCTGAGCATCGCCTTGGCACAAGAAGGTCAGTTCAGGCAGAGCTTGACGGCAGTGTGCGGCAGCCAGCTCTGCGTTACGCCTAGATGCAAAAAGCCCCAAGGTGCGCCCACCAGCTGCCCACACCAGTTGCGCGATTTCACCAAGTATCTCCTCGGTCAGCCCGTCTCGACCGGGTGCGGGCAAACTGGCAGCGGCATAGATGATGCCCTGGCGTCGGTAATCAAAGGGCGATCCCACATCCAGGCTGCGCCAAGCGAACTCATTTACCGCTGAGCGATCGTCGGTCAGTTCATCGGCACTATGCAATCCGATGCTGGCGGCGAAGGCCTGAAAATTTCCGCCTAGGGTCAATGTGGCTGAGGTCAATATCGTGGTAGCTGCACCAAAAATCTGCTCACGCAGCAATCCCGCCACCGACAGCGGGGCAACATAGACCGCCGAACCAAGGCTTTCAGAACGGGATACCCACACCACATCAGCCGTGGACAGCTGAGCGATCCGTTCAGCGATCTCGAAGATTTCGGTCAACGCCCCGGTAGCGGCAGCTCGATCCGTATCCTCCTTGTTCTTCCCCAGCTGTGAGATCGCAGCCCGAGCAGCGTCCCGGAGCACGGCGCATGCGGTTGGCACCAGTGCATCATCAGCGGTGATTCGCTGCTCCGGACTGTCATCTAGGGCATCACGTAGTTCCTCGACGGCATCGATGAGATCGCCGCCCAGATCGTCGTCGAGCCACGTGAGGCAGCGCTTGACCACTCGATCCACCTGGTTCGGCACCAACTCCCCCGTTGCAGCGGTCGTTAACCGGCTGGTGAGCTCATGGGCCTCGTCGATCACTAAACCGGCATGTTCGGGCAAAGCCGTTCCCCCATGCATGGCGTTGATCGCCAACAGCGCATGGTTGGTGACAATGAGATCAGCACCACGAGCAGCTTCACGAGATTTCTCGACGAAACACTCCGCCCCAAAAGGGCATCGCGAAGCGCCCGGACATTCCCGGGTAGGGATGGAGACTTGTTGCCATGCCTGCGCAGTGTGGCTGGGTGCATCGTCGCGGTCCCCAGCACCACCAGCGATGATCTCCTCTTCCACCCATTCACGTAGCGCCAGTACCTCAATGCCCAGTTTGCTTGGCGAATCCTCTTGTCCAGAGTCTTGAAGATCCGCCGCGCTCAACAGCGTCCCTTGCCCCTCCACTTCGGCCCCACCGCGAGCCCGGTATAGGCAGGCATAGTTCGTACGCCCTTTGAGTACGCAGGCTTTGGGACGGCGGCCGGTGGCTTCCTCCACTGCGGCCAAGGCAGCCGGGATATCGCTACTGGCCAGTTGGGCCTGCAAGGCCAAGGTGGCCGTGGCCACCACCAAGGTTTCCTCCCGTTGGAGGATCCGAGCCAGTGCTGGGGCCAGATAACCCAGCGACTTACCAGTACCGGTCCCCGCCTGCACCAGAAGATGAACGCCCTCCTCGAAGGCCTGGTCGATCGCCATTGCCATAGCCTGCTGACCAGGACGGGAGCCGCCACCAATACCTGAGACAGCGGCCTCCAGGATGCTGCTGGTCAGTTCAGACACCGTAGGCGCTCAGTTCATCGGCGAGTTGGGGCCGCACCCGTGCTGAGATTCGGGTGCCCTCGCCCTCATGGGACAAAGCCACGATGGTGCCAGTTTTGTGGATGCGATCGAGTAGATCACCCCGACTGTAAGGAACCAGGGCCTCAATAGCGATCTCTGGATTTGGTAGCCGGGCTTCGATGGCCTCAGTGAGTTCCGTAAGCCCCTGCCCTGTGCGGGCGGAAACCACGACGCAATCGGGGTAGTTCGCCCGAAGCGTCATGATGGTGGTCTCCTCTGCACGATCAGCTTTGTTGCATACCAGCAGCTCGGGCACATCTTGGGCGCCGATCTCCCCCAGTACCTGCCGAACCGCTGCAATCTGCCCCAACGGATCGGCGTCGGATGCATCGACGACGTGCAGCAGCAGGTCCGCCGTCGCGGATTCCTCCAAGGTGGATCTGAAGGCCTCTACCAGATCGTGAGGCAGATGCCGAACAAAACCGACCGTATCAGTGAGGGTGAAGGTCCGACCGTCACGGGTTTGGCTGCGGCGGGTGGTCGGATCGAGGGTGGCGAAAAGGGCATCTTCCACCAGCACTCCCGCGCCAGTGAGCCGATTCAACAGCGATGATTTGCCGGCGTTGGTGTAACCGACGATGGCTACACTCGGCACCTGGTTTCGGCGACGTTCGGCCCGTTTTCCCTCACGGGTGGCGTCCATCTCCCTCAGTTTCCGACGCAGCTGTGCGATCCGGTGATGGATTCGCCTGCGATCTGTCTCCAACTTGGTCTCGCCGGGACCACGGCCACCGATGCCCGCCCCGGCTGCTGCCCGGCCACCAGCCTGGCGTGACAGATTGCCGCCCCAACCACGCAACCGCTGCTTGAGGTATTGCAGCTGGGCCAATTCCACCTGCGCCTTGCCCTCTGCCGACTTGGCATGGGAGGCGAAGATATCCAAGATCAAGGCAGTTCGATCCACAACCTTGACCTTGACCCGGTCCTCCAGGTTACGTAATTGGGCAGGCTGTAGTTCGCCGTCGCAGATCACCGTGTCAGCCCCCGTGGCCCTCACCACATCGGCCACCTCGTCAACCTTGCCCCGTCCGATATAGGTGGCCGGGTCTGGGGAACGGCGACGCTGTACCAACGCCTCCAGCACCTGTGAACCTGCGGTTTCTGCGAGCAGCTTCAACTCCGCCATGGCATTGTCAGCATCCGCCTGGGTACCTAAGGTCCACACTGAGACCAAAACCACCCGTTCAAGGCGTAGCTGTCGGTATTCAACCTCAGAGATATCCTCCAGCTCGGTGCGCATGCCGACCACGCGCCGCAGCGAATGACGCTCGGCCAATTCGCTTTGATCACCATCAAAATTGGCGTCCTCGGGGTCGAGGTCGTCGTAGGGCTGTGTGTAGGTGTGCTCACTCATCGTCGGACCATTGTGTCAGGACCGGGCGACAAATCCGCTACGACCAGTACTCCCCGCGTGCCACGATGACTGCGGGACCCGTCAGCCAGGCTTGGTCATCCTCGAAGCTGACACTCAAATCACCGCCTGGGACGCTCACCCGAATCGGACCAGCCACCCCGGTACGGGCCCGATGAGCAGCCGCTGAGGCAACCACACCCGTGCCGCAACTCAGCGTCTCACCTACGCCACGCTCGAAAACCCGCATCTGAAGTTGCCCAGGTGCGATTTCGTGGATGAACTCCACATTGACGCCCTCGGGAAAATCAGCTGTTTGGAAACTGGGGGCCTGGGTGAGATCGAGATCCGCAAGCACCTGACGAGTGGTGAACACCACCGCGTGCGGGTTTCCAACATCGGCTGGCTGGGCTTGAAAACTTACTCCGGCATGGCCGATGACAACCGGTTCAGCGCTCAGCTTCACCGCACCCAGATTGGTGGAAATCATGCCACCGCGAGCCACCCTCACCTGTTTCGTGCCTGCTCGGGTAGCCACACTGAAGTCACCCGATTGCACCAGCTGGTCGTTGAGTAGGTGGCGGGAGAATAACCGCAACCCGTTTCCACACATTTCTGCGATAGATCCATCGGCGTTGCGGTAGTCCATGAACCACAGGTCTGGGTCTTGCCCATGGTCGGGAATCATTGCGGCACGCACCACCCGCAGCACCCCGTCTGCTCCGATACCGGTATGCCGGTTGCACAGGGCGGCCACGGTCTCTGCGGTCAGGTTGTGCATGCCGTGGGGGTCGTCGATGATGATGAAGTCGTTGCCGGTGGCATGACCCTTAGCGAATGTGTAGCGGAACATGGCACCCATCTCCTACAAGCCAAGACGCGGACCGCGTAGGTGAGGTCCCGATGACGGGATATTCCTCCCCTGTGACACGCGGCTGGTTCCTATTAGTTTAGGCAGTGGCTATCTTCAGGATGCTGGCAGGGTTACTGCTATCACCTGCCGGCAGCCAAATGATGCGCGGATCACGTCGATACCAGCCCAGCTGTTTGCGGAAAAACCGCCGGGTTGCTGCTTTCGTTTCCTCCCTGGCTTGCTCTTGAGTGCATTCTCCTGCCAAATAGGCCAATACTTGTCGATAGCCGATAGCTCGTGATGCGGTCCGCCCCTGGCGCAGTCCACGTGGAATAAGGCTTTCAACCTCCGCCACCAGCCCGTCGGCCCACATCTGGTCGACTCTGGCATCTATTCGGGCATCCAGTTCTGCCCGCGCCATGTTGAGGCCAAACTGCTGCACATGGGCAAGTTCGTAGCGCCATTCTGGCAGGGTGGGCTGATGTCCCCCGGTGAGGTGGTGGATCTCTAGGGCGCGCACGATCCGGCGGCCATTGCCTGGCTCGATCCGGGCCGCAGATTCTGGGGCTATCTGCTGCAACCGGGCATATAAGGTCTCCACCCCTAACCGTTCCAACTCGGCCTCTAGTTCGGCACGCAGGCTCGGATCGGATCCCGGAAACTCGAATCGGTCAGTGATGGCTCGGGTATAGAGGGCGGAACCGCCCACCATGATCGGGATGATATTGCGGACTCGAAGCTCCGCGATGATGGCCCGGGCGCGATGCTGGAAATCGGCCGCCGAGGCAGTCTCAGTCACCTCAAAGATGTCGATGAGGTGGTGGGGAACCTGGGCGCGTTCTACCAAGCTCGGTTTGGCAGTGCCAATGTCCATGCCTCGATACACCAGCATCGAGTCGGCGTTGACGATCTCAGCCTGACGACCCTCAGCTATCAGCCGCTGGGCAAGCTCAATAGCCAACTTCGATTTTCCCGAGGCCGTAGGGCCGACCAGCACGATAAGCGGCACAGTCATCCCACCATCCTGCCAGTCGACGCCAGGGGATGCGCGAAGGGCCCTCGGCCAGGCATGATGGAACACGCCAAGCAAAACCGCTTCCGGCATTGAATTGAGGAGACAATCATGGGTCTGCTAGACAACATCGGCGATCAGGTCGCCAAGCACGAAGAGGCTATCACCGCAGCCGTCGACAAGACGGGCGACTTCATCGATGAGAAGACCGGCGGCAAGTTCGCTGAGAAGATCGATTCCGCCCAGGACGCGATCAAGAACAAGGTCGAGGAACTCGGCAACCGCTGATCTTTGAGCAAAAGGCTGAAGCTCTGGGCGATCACACCCCATCGGCAGCAACACCGCACCGATCGAGTCGGATCCCCAGAGCTTCAGCGCTGCCTACCCCTCGCTGACTCAATCATTCCACCGTCGATGTGGACACTTCGAGTGGTCGATTTCTGTGACCGCCAGCATCTCAGAGTCCGCATCGGGACCCACTGTCAGAGCGTCGACCGCGGTGGCAGTTTGGGCATACCTAGGGAGACACCCTTGGGAGCTTCGGTTTGACTGGCCTGCCAGGCATCACCGCCACGGGTACGTCGCAGCCCGCGGATCGGTAGGTCAGAGTTGAGATGATGTGGGGCTGCATGGGTGATCCTCGCATAGGCGATATCTCCTGGGCGGGGACGCGACTGCGGATCTTCACTGACAGCGACGTGAACCAGCCGGTTGTCCCGAGCCCGGCCACTCATGCGGCTAGTTGCAGCGTCTTTGCGGCCCTCGCCGAGAGCAAACATCACTTCGACTTCCTGCCCCTCAAAACGTTTATTCTCCTCCCAAGCTAGCTCCCCCACTAGGTCGATGAGCCGGTCATAGCGCTCCTGCATCACCTCACGCGGCACCTGCTGATCCATCTGTGCAGCCGGGGTTCCCGGACGCTTGGAGTAAAGGAAGGTGAAGGCGGCTGAGAATCGCGCCCGCCGGACCACATCCATCGTCGCTTCGAAATCCTGATCGGTTTCACCGGGGAAGCCGACGATGATGTCAGTGGTGATGGCAGCATGGGGCATGGCTTGCCTGACCCGATCCAAGATGCCAAGAAAACGTTCGCTGCGGTAGGAGCGGCGCATCGATTTCAGGATCGCATCGGAGCCAGACTGTAATGGCATGTGCAGCTGCGGCATCACATTGGGGGTTTCCGCCATAGCTGCGATCACGTCATCGGTGAAGTCCTTGGGATGTGGTGAGGTGAACCTGACCCGTTCAAGTCCCTCAATGTCGCCGCATGCCCGTAACAGCTTCGCAAACGCCTGCCGATCACCGAATTCCACGCCATAAGCGTTGACGTTTTGCCCCAGTAGGGTGATCTCCTGAACCCCCTGCTCGACGAGCATCCGCACCTCAGCCAGGATGTCGCCTGGACGCCGATCGGTTTCCTTACCCCGCAGCTGGGGCACGATGCAGAAGGTGCACGTGTTATTGCAGCCCACGCTCACCGACACCCAAGCCGAGTACGGCGATTCCCGCCGACTAGGCAAGTTACTGGGAAAGGTTTGGAGGGCCTCGACCACCTCGATCTGAGCGGCCTCTTCGATCCGGGCACGTTCCAACAAGGTCGGCAGACTCCCGACATTGTGGGTGCCGAAGACCACATCCACCCACGGAGCCTTGCTCAAGATAAGGTCACGGTCTTTTTGGGCCATGCAGCCCCCCACCGCTATCTGCATTCCAGGGTGCTTGGCCTTGATGGAGGCCATGTGACCAAGATTCCCGTAGAGCCGGTTATCAGCGTTCTCGCGCACCGCGCAGGTATTGAATACCACGACGTCAGCCCCACTACCGAGCTGTGGCTCAGCAGGTTCGGGGGCGCGCTGCAGCCCAGCCTCCTCCAGTAGCCCAGAAATTCGCTCAGAATCGTGGACATTCATCTGACAGCCGTAGGTGATGACGTGGTAAGTTCGCGCGCTCATGGTTGGCTAACTCTAAACGGCCCCGCATTCAGTTACCAACGCAATAGTGTTAGACCATGACCTATCCGACCGGTGAACAGTACGAGATCCGCCACGGCGATCTGTGCGCCGTCGTCACTGAGGTAGACGCGCGGCTGCGCAGCCTGAGCGTGGGAGAGGTGGAATTCCTCGCCACCCACGCCGCCACCGACAACCCCAAAGGCTGGGAGGGCGCCCATCTACTCCCCTGGCCCAACCGCATCCGAGACGGCCGATACAGCCTCGGTGATGTGGAATACCAGTTGCCCATCAACGAACCCGCCCGTAATAACGCCAATCACGGTCTCAACGTCGGACTTACCTGGGACTGCTTGGATCATCAGGAGTCCAGCATCACCCAGCGCACCACCATCTGGCCCCGCCGCGGCTGGCCAGGCATCCTGAACGTTGAAATCACCCACAGCTTGAACGCCGACGGGTTACGCGTTGAGGTGCGCGCCACCAATATTGGGAAAGTTCCGCTTCCCTGGGGATACGGTGCCCACCCCTATTTCCGCTTTGACGACGTAGCCGAGGTGAGCCTGCATGTCCCCTTCGATGCCCAGTTGAGTGTCGATCCGCAGCGGCTACTGCCAGTCAAGTTGGGACCCATCCAACCCCGATTCGACTTCACCACAGCCCGACTCATTGGCGATGTTGAACTTGATGTTGCCTACACCGACCCGCTGCAGCAGGATTGGCAGGTCACCGTGGCGGGCCAGGGACGTACAGTGGTGGTGTGGGGCGAGGCCAGCACCCAATGGGTACAGGTATTCACTGCACCGCTGCGTGACAGCATCGCTATTGAAGCGATGACCTGTGGCCCCAACGCTTTCAATGAGGGACCGACCCGGCGTGACCGGATCGTGCTGCGTCCAGGAGATAGCACCACTGCCATCTGGGGGGTTATGCCGAGTTTGGCTGGCTAGAGCCATCGAGGGATCCTAGCGCCGCGTCACCGCATGGACTATGGACTGAACAGCTAAGGGATACGGCATCTACCGACATGAAACTTCCTACCGATCTCGGTAGTAGCGTTCATCGTCGGCGATCACCTATCCAAAACCGTCACGCCAGCACCCTGCTGAGGGGACGCGACGCGTTGCCGGAATACGCACTGCTTGGCCGTCACTCCAGCACCCTGCTGAGGGGACGCGGCGCTAGGCCCTTCCCTCATAGTTAACAACGACCCTGCGAGAGCCACTGATCTAATGGGCCAATTCCGTCGCTCGGGACTCCCTCACAACGGTAATTCGGATCTGTCCGGGATAGGTGAGGTTCTTCTCGACCTCGGCAGCGATCTCCCGTGCCAGTAGGTGACTGCCAGCATCATCCACCTCATCGGGGGCCACCATGATCCGGACCTCTCGACCGGCTTGCATGGCGTAGGCACGGATGACTCCAGGATGGGAGGTAGCGATCGTTTCAAGATGCTGCATACGCTCCACATAGGCCTCCAGGGATTCCCGCCTCGCCCCTGGACGGGAACCAGAGATCGCGTCGGCGGCCTGGGTAAGGATGGCTTCGACCGTACGCGGTTCTACCTCGTTATGGTGTGCTTCAACCGCATGGACGATATCTGGATGTTCGCCGTGGCGGCGCAACAGATCCGCACCGATGAGGGCGTGGGGGCCTTCAGTTTCGTGGCTCAACGCCTTACCGATGTCGTGGAGGAAGGCCGCACGTTTGCAGGTGGCCACGTCGAGGCCAAGCTCTGCTGCCATCACACCTGCCAGATGGGCGCACTCCACCAGATGAGCCAGCACGTTCTGGCCGAAGCTGGTTCGATAAGCAAGGGCTCCGACGATGGGGATGAGGTCGGGATGAAGATCAGTGATACCCACCTTGTGGAGGGCATCAGTACCGACATTGCTGATGCGCTCGTCGAGCTCACGAAGACTCCGGGCATGGACCTCTTCGATGCGTGCAGGATGAATCCTGCCATCAGCGACAAGGTCCACCAAGGTGAGACGTGCCGCCTCCCTGCGCACTGGGTCGAAGGAACTCAACAGCACAGTCTCTGGGGTATCGTCGACCATCACATTCACCCCAGTGATCTGTTCGAAGGCGCGGATGTTACGGCCCTCTCGGCCGATGATGCGGCCTTTCATATCGTCCCCAGGCAGGTCAACGCTGGACACTACCGACTCCGAGGTTTGCTCGGCGGCACAACGTTGAATGGCGCTCACCACGATGGCGCGTGCCTTCCGATCAGCGTTTTGTTTGGCAGCCTGCTCGATATCGCGAGCTAGCGACGCTGCCGCGAGTCGGGCTTGACGTTGCGCCTCAGCCAGCACCTCCTCCTTGGCTGCTGCCAGGCTCAACCCAGCTACACGCTCCCGCTCTTGCTCGACCTCGGCCCGTAACTGGGCCAGTTCCCTACGCCCCCTCTTGAGTTCTTGACGTTGCTGTTCCAGTAATTCGGCCCGGGTAGCTAAACCTTCGACCTCGGCAGCCAGTCGATCTTCCTTCTCGTGGAGGCGTTCCTCCTGGCGTTCTTGGGCGCTACGGTGTTCCCGAAGTTCGGCCCGTTGGCTAGCGATAGCGGCCTCCGATTCGGCGCGGCGACGCTCAATATCGGCAGCAGCCTGGCGAGTATGTTCCTGAGCCTGCTCTAATGCTCGTTCCGCATCGGCACGCAGTTGTTCAGCGGCGGCTAAGGCTTGATGCCGGATGGAGGCCATTTCGGAGCGGGAACGGCGTTCTAATGAGGCCCGTTCCTCCAGATTGGCTTTGGATGTGCGGCGGGCCTGCAACCAGACCACGGCAAGGGCGACAGCCAAGAGCCCCGAAACCAACCAGCCCAACCACCACATGGCATCCCCTTCAACCTGACAACATCGAGCGACACAGGCTCAGGGCACTAAGGGCTGGCCAATCGACGGCGAGCAGCCGCAAACCACTCACCGAGTCATATCAATCCCGCAATGGGGACGGTTACCTCAATATCTTGAACCGTGGGTTGTCAGCCTAGCCGACAGCTTGGACCAGCTCAGGGCAGGTCGGGCCAATCGACTTGGTCGTCGAGACATTGATCAACCACCTGCTGAATCACAGCCGGACGAAACCCCCGCCGCGCCAGCGCCTGATACAACCGACGGCGAGCCACGAAGGGATCAACATGGTTGAGGGTGCGTAGCCGTCGCTGTGCGAAGGCCATTGCAGCCTCGGTTTCATCTTCGACGCTCAGCTGCGCCAAAGCCTCAGCTGCCAGACCCTCGTCGATTCCCTTGGCGCGTAGCTCCTGCCGGATGCGTCCGCGTCCGCGCCGATCCACCGTGACTCGGGTGGTGACCAGTGCGGTCGCGAATGCAGCATCGTCGACTAAACCCACTTCCCGGAACCTGTGGATCAACTCATCAGCGATATCGGCGGGGACGTTCTTAGCTGCCAGTTTGCTTCGAAGTTCAGCCTCTGAACGGCTCCTGGCTTCGAGTAATCGCAGCGCGATTTTTCGAGCGAACTCGAGCTGCTGCTCGCGCTCAGAAGTCAACCTTGACCTCACCGGTTTCGGGGTCAATGTCGGCTTCCACGACACCTAGCGCGGCGCGAATCTTACGGTCGATCTCGGCCGCGATCTCGGGGTTCTTCTTGAGGAAGTTACGGGCATTCTCCTTGCCCTGACCCAGCTGATCAGATTCGTAGGTGAACCACGCTCCCGCCTTGCGGATGATGCCATTGGCCACACCCATATCGATAAGGCTGCCTTCGCGGGAGATTCCTTCGCCATAGATGATGTCGAACTCGGCCTGCTTGAAGGGCGGAGCCACCTTGTTCTTGACCACCTTGACTCGGGTCCGGTTGCCGACCATCTCGGAGCCATCTTTGAGAGTCTCAATGCGGCGCACATCCAAACGCACCGAAGAATAGAACTTCAATGCACGCCCACCGGTGGTGGTTTCCGGGGAGCCAAACATGACGCCGATCTTCTCGCGCAGCTGGTTGATGAAGATGGCGGTGGTGTTGGCGCCTTTAAGTGCGCCGGTCATCTTCCGTAGGGCCTGGCTCATTAGCCGCGCTTGCAGACCGACGTGGGAATCACCCATCTCGCCTTCAATCTCGGCACGAGGGGTCAAGGCCGCAACGGAGTCAATGACGATCAGCGCCAAAGCACCAGAACGCACCAGGGTGTCGGCGATTTCCAGCGCTTGTTCCCCATTGTCCGGTTGGGAAACGAGCAACTCGTCGGTGTTGACCCCCAGTTTCTGGGCGTAATCAGGATCGAGCGCATGCTCAGCGTCGATGAAGGCGCAGATGCCGCCGGCAGCCTGAGCATTCGCGATGGCATGGAGCGCCACCGTCGTCTTACCGGAGGACTCAGGACCGTAGATCTCGATGATGCGGCCACGGGGAATCCCACCAATGCCCAGCGCCACATCAAGGGCTACCGAGCCGGTGGGAATCACATCGATGGGCTGACGGGTGTCCTCCCCTAGGCGCATCACCGAGCCCTTACCGTGGGCCTTCTCGATCTGGCTGAGAGCTGCTTCCAAAGCCTTGGTGCGGTCCGCAACGGCCATGACCATTCCTTTCAATGACGTTTCTTCAAGCTTCACCATCACTGTAGGAAGCCGGACTGACAAAAACTCCAAACTGCCTCCGGGGTGTGGACAACCCCAGCGACGAGCCCACTGTACCCGAACATGTGTTCGATTGCAGCTTGGATCAGCGCAACGCCTCAGGAAGCTCCAATTGAGCCCAGGCAGCCCGCCACACCTGCTTGCAGGGCACTCCGGCCTGTAAGGCCTCAGCCACGGTGCGACTGCCGAGTTCCGGGATAGCGACAGTAGCGGCCCAGCTGCGGGCATAGTCCTCACCGAGAGCCTCAGTGAGCCGGGCCCACAGTTCAACTTCACGCATGAAACACACTCTATGACACCTGGGACCTAGACAATTTCGCTCATTCTTCTAAACTAACACTCAACACTGAGCACTAAATGATCAGAATTTGCGCGAAGGAGTCTCCATGAACGCGGCGGGCAGCCACTCACATAAGCGTTCCGATCGAATGCTTGCCATGTTGGCATTGCTTCAAGAGAACGGCCAGATGGCCTTGTCACAACTGGCTACTGAGTTGGGAACCTCTGAAGCAACCATTCGTCGCGATGTTGCCGTATTGGCCTCCCAAGGGCTCCTTGACCGGACCCATGGTGGAGCCCGCCCAGTGCAGGGAAGCCGAGAAATCCCGGTTCGGCTACGTGATGGCAGAAACCAAGCAGCTAAGTCACGTATCGCCGCGGCTGCCGCTCAGTTAGTTCCTGAGGGTAAGCATGCAATCGGATTGAGTGGCGGAACAACTGCTGCGGAGGTTCTCCGAGCCCTCAATCACCGTACAGATCTGACCATCATCACGAACTCGCTAAGCATTGGTTTAGAGGCTGCTGAACAAGGTCAAGGTCGAGTTTTGATCGCCGGTGGTGTTTTGAGGTCTAATTCGCTGGAATTAGTAGGTTCCTTGGCGGAAGCAACCTTGCGTTTAGTCAATGTGGGGACTGCCTTGGTGGGCGCTGATGGCATCAGTTCTAGTGGCGGCTTGACAACTCACGACGATATTGAGGCCCGCACCAACCACACCATGATTGAGCGTGCCCAGCGGGTCATCGCGGTGGCGGATGCCTCCAAAATCGGGCACGTGACCCTAGCCAAGATGGCCGATCTCAATGAAATCGATGTGCTCGTTACCGACTCGAATGCCCCAGCAGATGAGTTGGCCCGTATTCGGGAGATGGGTGTGGAGGTTGTCCTCGTCCCAGCTCCCAGCGAATCAAAACTCAGTTGAATACCATCGTGTGACTCGGTTTGCTGGCCTCGTCGTGAATAGTCCGGTCCCCAGGGCCAGCAACTCGGGAGATGGCCAGCTTCTTTAAGGCCAGCCGTTGGCTATAGAGCGGCTCGACGGGCTTTGACTGCGCCACGGTCCTTGCCGGATCGCCGGATCTTGAAAGCCTCACGGATGTAGTCAAAGCCGGTGACCAGGGTTAACACGAGTGCCGCCCACATGAGGGCCCAAGCCAGCACCTGGATAGCACCTGGAAATGATGGCAGCCAGGCCAGGAATATCGCCAAGGCGACTGATTGGGTGACGGTTTTGAGTTTGCCACCCCGGTTGGCTGCCATAATGCCGTACTTCGCGATGGCGGCCCGCAACCACGTGATACCCCATTCACGCAGCAGAATGAGAATGGTGAAGAACCACGGCAGTTCCCCAAGTAGGCTCAAGGAAATGAAAGCTGCCCCCGTCAGGGCTTTATCGGCGATCGGATCCCACAGCTTCCCAAAATCGGTGATGAGGTCATATTTTCTCGCCACATAGCCGTCAATCAAATCGGTGAGGATCGCGGCGACGAAGATCCCGGTTGCCACCCAGCGCATTACGGGATCGGTAGGGCCAAGGAACAACACCGCCACGAAAATTGGCACCATGCAGATACGCAACACGGTCAGGGCGTTGGGAAGATTGACATTGCTTGACTTGTGCTGGCTCATCGCAGTTCTCCCACCAGATCAATCCCGACGGTATCGATAAACTCCACCTCAACAAACTGGCCTACCGCACGTGTGTGTCCGGGGAGTTCCACCACGCCATCAGTTTCCGGCCCTTGATGTGGCGCCCGCCCAATACTCCCGGATCCTTCACTCTCCTCGATCAGCACCTGGGCCCGTTCTCCAATTCGGTCAGCCGCACGGGCCTCACATACCTCGGTAGCCACGTCAGCCAGTTCCGCTCGCCGAGCCTCGATCTCAGCCTCGTCGAGATGACCGTCAAGGCCTCACCTTCGGTGCCACCCTCATCGGAGTAAGCAAAGACCCCCATGACATCGAGTTCCGCGTCGATGATGAACTGCTTGAGAATGGCCACATCCTGCTCTGTTTCACCGGGGAACCCAGCGATGACATTACTGCGGATACCAGCCGTCGGTGCATCTTGACGGATACGCCCAATCAGGTTCAAGAAGGAGTCCGGATCGCCAAATCGACGCATCCGACGCAGCACCGTAGCCGAGGCATGTTGAAAGGACAGATCGAAATAGGGCACCACCTTATCGATGTCCAGCATGGCCTCCAGCATCGTGGGGCGGATCTCTGCCGGTTGGAGATAGGACACGCGGATCCACTCAATGCCATCGATGGCTGCCAATCGCGGCAGCAGGGCCTCCAGACTGGCATCGGGCAGGTCTTTGCCATAGCTGGAGGTATTCTCCGAAACCAGCAGGATTTCGCGGACTCCCTCCTCGGCTAGCCACCTAGCCTCAGCCAGCACATCAGCCATCGGTCGGGACAGATAGGAACCCCGGAAGGTGGGAATCGCACAAAAGGCGCAGCGCCGATCACAGCCCGAGGCGATCTTGAGGGAGGCCGCTGGGCCGGAGCCGATCCGACGTCGCATCGGCCGAGGTCCTGTAGCTGGCGCCAGCCCGGCAGGCAGCGGCCCATGACCAGGCACCGAAATATCGGCGGCTGCCGCAACCCGCTCAGCTGGGGCGATGGGAAGCAGGGTGCGGCGGTCACGTGGCAGGTGTGCCTCCAAGGATCCACCAGCCAAGATCACCCGTAATTTGTCGGCAATATCGGCATAATCATCAAAGCCGAGGACAGCATCAGCCTCGGGCAGTTCCCCAGCCAATTCGACGCCATAGCGTTCAGCCATACAGCCAACCGCCACGACTGCCTTGGTAGCCCCACCCTCTTTGAGATCGGCCGCAGCCAGCAGGGTGTCGATAGAGTCCTTCTTTGCCTGCGCGATAAACCCGCACGTATTGACCACGACGGTCTCGGCCTCGGCCGGGTCAGCGACGAGCCGGAATCCGCCGGCCTCAAGCCGTCCGGCCAGTTCCTCGGAGTCGACATCGTTACGGGCGCACCCGAGGGTCTGGATGTGAACTGTGTTCATGGTGGCTCCAGTATCGCCTACCCAGCCCCGAGGGAGGCCAAGACGTCATCAAGATCATCTGGTTTGACCAGCACTTCACGCGCCTTGGATCCCTCAGAGGGGCCGACGACGCCGCGGGACTCCAGGATGTCCATCAACCGACCGGCCTTAGCGAAACCGACGCGTAGTTTGCGTTGCAGCATCGATGTCGAGCCGAGCTGCAGTTCAACCACGAGGCGGCAAGCATCAAGCACGAGTTCCAGATCATCGCCAATATCGTCGACGACCTTCTTTTCGGCGGCTGCTGCGGTGACATCTTCACGGTAGGTGGGTTGCAACTGGCCGGAGATATGGGCGACGATGTCGCGGATCTCGGACTCATTCACCCACGCACCCTGCACTCGGATGGGTTTGCCTGCGCCCATCGGTAGGAACAGCCCATCGCCTTTGCCCACCAGCTTTTCTGCTCCAGGCTGATCCAGAATGACTCGGGAGTCTGTCATCGACGAAGTGGCAAAGGCCAATCGCGAGGGCACATTCGCCTTGATCAGGCCGGTCACCACATCGGTGGAGGGTCGCTGGGTGGCCAAGACCAGATGGATGCCAGCAGCTCGCGCCAGCTGGGTGATCCGTACCACCGACTCCTCAACATCGCGTGGGGCCACCATCATCAGGTCAGCCAGCTCGTCAACCACCACGAGTAGATAGGGGTAGGGCGCCAGCACACGCTCCGATCCCGCCGGTACCTTGACTTGTCCGGCCCGCACCGCCTTGTTGAAATCGTCGACATGGCGGAACCCAAAGGCAGCTAGATCGTCATAGCGGGTATCCATCTCACGCACGACCCAGGCCAGGGCCTCCGCAGCCTTCTTCGGGTTGGTGATGATCGGGGTGACCAGATGCGGAATGCCCTCATACTGGTTCAATTCCACCCGTTTTGGATCGACCAGCAGCATCCTCACCTCGTCGGGAGTAGCACGCATCATCACCGAGGTGATGAGGGAGTTGATGAAGCTGGACTTACCAGAGCCAGTAGCACCAGCAACCAGCAAGTGGGGCATCTTGGCCATATTGGCCAGCACAAACCCGCCTTCGACATCCTTGCCTAGGCCAACCGTCAGGGGGTGATGGTCGGACTGAGCCTTCGGCGAACGAAGCACATCGCCGAGGCTAACCACTTCCTTATCGAGGTTCGGGATCTCGATACCGATGGCCGATTTACCGGGGATCGGGGTGAGGATTCGGATCTCATTACTGCCCACGGCATAGGCGATATTGTCGGCCAGCCCGGTCACCTTGGAGACCTTCACTGACTTGCCCAACTCAACCTCATAACGGGTTACTGTCGGTCCCCGGGTATAGCCGGTGACTCTCGCATCAATCTCAAATTCCATCAACACCGCAGCCAACTGCCTCACCACCCGATCGGAGGCCTCGGTGCGGGCCTTTGGTCGGGTGCCGGGTGCTAACAACGTCGGTTCTGGAAGCTGATAGATGACCTCACCGCTGAGCTGAAGCTGCTCGGCACGCCCGGTCATTGGGGTATGGGGTGGCGGGGGAAGCTCTGGTTTCGGTTCTGGTTCCGCTTTTGCTACCGGGCGGGGCTTGACCGGAACCGGCGTTGGCTCAGCATAGAAGGAGTCTTCGTTTTCGATGTCATAGACCTCATCAACGAAACTATTGCTGGCGTCTTCATCCTCCTCGAGCGGCGGATCATCGGTGATCAACGGGGTGTCGTAGGGCACATCCACCCCCAGCTTTAGCTTCTCTTTTGGTTCCTCGGGGGCCTCGACCAGGGAGGCCATACCGTGACGAACCCCGGTAATCACCTGACGTATGGACTTACCGGTGAGCAGCAGCAGCCCGAACAAGGTGATGATGATCAACGCTGGGACGGCAACCCAATACCCGGCCAGGTCGACAAAGGCTGAACTTGGGAGAAAACCCAAGATTCCGCCGGCGCTGCGAAGCTCGGCCATGTGGTCGGGGCGTGGCAGGCCCCGGACCAGATGGATCAAGCCCAAACCCCCGATGGTGAAGAGAAACCAGCCAAGGCCAGTACGGCTAGCCTGATCAACAGCCTTCGGGTGACGCAGTACCCGCCACGAGCCATACAGCAGCACCGCGGGGACGAAGGTTGCTGCGATACCGAAGGTGGTGATGACAACTACCTCAATCGCGCCACCAATTGGACCAGGCAACATGAACCAGACGCGGGAGGCAACGATGATGGCAAGCACCAGCATGAATAAGCCGATGCCATCGCGACGACGCTCCGGCGGCACATCGGTTTCCACACCGCCGAAGCTACGCGCCAAGGTCCCCAGGCCATAGGCCGTGCCCCGAAGCACTTTGGCTGTGAATGCCACCACCGGGTTGGGGCCTGCGGCAGGTTGAACTTGGGTGCGGGAAGTATCGCTGCGGCCGGGCGTTTTTCGGGTGCCATTGGAGGTCGAACGCTTGCGGGAGTTTGATGCCGGTTTTCGGCTTCCCGAGGCGCTCGACGATTTCTTGGCAGGAGAAGAGCCACGTGTCGCCATGATTCCAACCTAGCCCAGCAACCTGGTTGAGGCCATAACGCCACTCCGATGGATTAGTACCGGCGTGCTCCTGACCCAAGCGGCCGGTGGGCTAAAAGCCACTACCGACCAACCAGTTGCTAGGCAAGTGAAGAATCTGTTCCTCAGGCGAAGTGATCCCAGCCGGGGCTGCCCTCCCAGATTTTGCCGTCCACGGTGACTCCGCCACCGACGGTGACCACGCCAATCTTGGTCCATCCGGCAGGCAGGGTGGCATTGGCAGGGAAGGTGGCGGCTAGAGCATGGTCCTCGCCACCAGTGAGGACGAAGCTCAGCGGATCCTTTCCGGTAGCGGCACCGAGACGCTGCAAGGCCTCCCCTATATCCAAGGTTGAGGTATCGATGGCGATACCGACATCGGAGCGTTCGCAAATATGGCCGAGGTCTTGTAGCAGTCCGTCGGAGACATCGATCATTGCGGTGGCCCCAGCCTCGGCCGCGACCACGCCCTGGCCATAGGGCACTGAGGGGCACTGTTGTTCACGAACCAATTCCTTGGGTGAGCCAAAGCCACGCTGCAGCACCATTAACCCGCCGGCCGCCCAGCCGAGACGACCACACACCGCAACCTGATCACCTTCACGGGCCCCGAACCGGGTGACGGGTCGTCGCGCAGCGAGATTCCCCAAGGCAGTGACGCAGATAGAGATCTGTGGGCTCGATGAGAGATCGCCGCCGACCAGACTCACATGGGAGCGGGCACATTCGTCAGCGACACCTTCTTGGAAGTCGCTGACCCATCGGGGATCAAGATCCTTGGGGAAGGCCAAGCCGATGACGATTGTGCTGGGGGCTGCCCCCATCGCTTCCACATCGGAGATATTGACAGCCACCGCCTTGCGGCCGATTTCGAAGGCCTTGGACCAGGTCCGTTTGAAATGAACATTCTCGATGAGGACATCAGTGGTCACGGCGATATCGCCGATTGGGCGCACGATCGCCGCATCGTCACCAGGTCCTAGGACGACATCCTCCCCGGCGGCCAGGCCGTCGGTGATCTCTGCGATGAGTTCAAACTCCCCCATCATCAGCGCAATCCCGTCGGACGGTCCACAGCCAACTCCACGAGTCGGGCTACCAGATCGGGGTAGCTCAATCCAGACACCTGCCACAGCGTCGGATACATCGAGATCTGGGTGAATCCCGGCATGGAGTTGACCTCGTTGATCCAGATGCCATCATCGGCGACGAAGAAGTCGGCTCTGACTAGCCCTTCCGCCTCAAGTGCGGTGAAGGCCCGGCAAGCCAAGGTCTGCAACTCGGCAGCTAGCTTGGCTGGTACATCGGCGGGGGCGTCGAGGGCTGCACCTTTTTCGTCGAAATACTTGGTCTCGTAGTCGTAAAAACGTCCCTCACCCTCGACCCGAATCTCACCGACGGCTGAGGCCCGGCAGCCAACTGGGGAATCTGGATCACCGAGCACCGCAACTTCCAACTCACGGGCGTTGACAAAGGCCTGCTCGATGACAACCTTTGGGTCGAATCGTTGGGCCTGGGCAATCGCCGCTTCTAGACCTGAAGGATCAGCCACACGCGTGATACCAATGGAGGATCCACCGCGGGCGGGTTTGACGAAAAGCGGATATCGCAATTGGGCGACCTCGGCCAGCACCGCCTCGCGTTCGTATCGGAGTCGACGTTCAGTTGCAGCGACATATGGTCCCACCGGCAGGCCAGCACTTTCGAAGGCTAACTTCATGAAGTGCTTGTCCATGCCCACGGCTGAGGCCAGGACCCCCGAACCGACGTAACGCACACCAAGCATCTCGAATAACCCTTGGATGGTGCCGTCTTCCCCATAGGGACCGTGCAATAAAGCGAAGGCCACATCGACACGATGGCGGTCAACTAGCTGATCACCCACGCGGGTTGCCACCTCGCAACCGCGATCATCTACCAGCCACACCGCATCATGCTCAGGTTCTACCACCTGGGGAGCCACACCATCAACGATCCGGTAATCGGCGACAACGTCGAGGGGCAGCTGGCTCCATCGGCCCGTTGGGGAGATTCCGACCGCAACCACCTCAAAACGCTGAGGATCTACCGCGCCCAGCACACTGGCCGCGGTGAGGCAGGAGATGCCGTGTTCTGGGGATTGACCACCAAAGACGAGGGCGATCTTGATGCGTTCAGCCACGAGGCCTCCTCAACTCGACTGCGGCCTTATCCTACTGGGTGCCGGTACCTCTAGGGCAGCTTCCCCCACCAGGATTAACCCTCGAATCCCGATGCCACAAGCAACTCATCCACTTCGATCGTGCTCAGTCCATAGTGCTTGCACAGCCACTAAAACCCTGCGGTCTCCTGAGCGAGGGCAGACACGCAGGTCCTTGAGTGGGCAGTTTCTGCTACCCAACTGGCTATTCCATCCTTGTCTAAGCCTCCGCGTTGATCATAAGAATGGCGAGCGGGCCTGCACCGAAGGCATCGGCTGCCGGATTCGCTACGTGGGTGTCATGTCCTCCCAGACGGGGAAACCCAGGATCCCTACCCTGAGGTAGGGGCAGGATCGCGCCCTCCCCGATGGTGGAACACCGCAGTCAGTACGACCTTTGCGATTTGCCACATTGTCGCGCCTTCCCAGACGGTGTAACACCAGAATCAGAAGAGTTGGCAGCGGCCGCACTTGGGGACAGGAGTTCACGGTTGGCGCACGGAGGTAGCTCAGTTCCAGATCCCAGAATTCCTCGAGCAGCGGGATGACTCCAGCTGGCTCGGATCAGGTTCCGCCCACCATGCTGGCATAAGGATCGCCGGGATTAACCATCAAGACGCTGGCTCTCTAGCCTCGGATCCGGTGTGCTCTCCAGCCGGGTCTGATCTTGGCTAAGGCTGCAACGTCGACGTACCATAATTTGTGCAGACATGGATGGGCGAAGACGCCCAGAACGGAGTGATGATGGAGCGCCTTCCCTCCCCCCGAGTCACCGATCCGGCGAGCGTGCCAGCCTTGAGATGGGGCGTCATTGGCACTGGCTGGATCGCTGATCAGTTCGTCACGACCCTGCTGAAGAACACCACTCAACAGGTGGTGGCAGTGGGTTCGCGCACGCTAGAACGGGCTCAACAGTTCGCGGCTGAGCATGGTATCCCGCAGGCCTGCGCCTCCTACGAGGAGCTGGTGGCATTAGATGTGGATGTTGTTTATGTGGCTACGGGGCATCTCGAACATGCCGCACATGCTCGGTTAGCGTTAGCCGCTGGCCACCATGTCCTGGCTGAGAAACCGATGACCACCCGACTATCCGATACCGCCGAGTTAGTTGAGTTTGCACGTCAGCAGCAGTTGTTCTGCATGGAGGCGGTATGGACGCTGGCATTGCCCCGCTACGACGTGGTGCGACAGGTGCTCGAATCAGGAGCCCTTGGTCGTATCGAGGCGGTTATGGTCGATATGGGCGAGTACCTGCTCGATCATCGTCGCGCGATGGACCCGGCTCAGGCGGGAGGGGCCATGAACGATCTCGGTCCCTATCCCCTGATGTTCGTGGATTGGGTATTGCCGGGGGTCAAGGTACTCAGTGCTGATGGTCCACGTCACGAGGTGGGTTCGGTGGGCCAGTTCATGGCCCTTCTTGGCGATGATCAAGGGCGTCAGGCTAGCGTTGTCGCTTCTATGCTGGCCGATACCCCCTCTACCGCGACGATCGCAGGCAGCGAGGCCATGCTGGTGCTTGACGGGCCGTTTTATCGGCCCGGACCAGTGGAACTACGATTCCGTGATTCTCGTGTACTGCGTTGGGAGGAGCCGAGAATCCATCATGAGGGGCTGTACTTCGAGGCCGTTGAAGTCGCGCGCTGTATCGGTGAAGGGCTGACGGAATCCCCACTGCGTCCCCTTGACGCGACGCTACGCACAGCGGCGCTCATGCACCAGGCTCGGCAGCTCATGGGTGATCCGGCCTGAGCGCCGGTTGGATCAACGTTGGGAAACGCGTGCCCCGACTCGCATATCCCAGCGACCCTCAGGGGCGGGTTCTTGTCGCATCTCGGCGACCAAATTCGTCAGCGCATCCATGATCACGGTGGTGGCGCCATCGAGGTCGGCTCGATCCGGTTCCGAGGTGATGGGGAAGGCCGTCAGGTCAACGGGTGGCCCCGCCATCACCATCACTGGGCGTCGACGCAGCGAGAGCAGCCGGTGTAGTTGTAGACGTTTGCGTCCCAGCAGCGCATCGGATCCCACCACCGCCACCGGAATCACTGGCACCCCGGTGGCCAGCGCCAGCCGGGCAGCGCCCAGCCGACCGACCATAGGCCAGCCGTCGGGATCGGCGGTGATGGTGCCTTCAGGGAAGATTGCCACCAACTCCCCCTCTTCAAGGGCAGCTCGGGCATGAACGAGTGAATCCTTAGCTCGCTGCGAGTTGCGTTCCACCGGAATCTGCCGACATTGACGAGCCAGCCAGCCAATAACCGGAACCTTCCAAATATCCGATTTGCCAAGGAACCGAGGCCAGCGGCCACTCCAGATAAGGAACTCCCCCACCGCAGGGACATCAAAGTTGGACAGATGGTTGACCACCACCAACGCACCCCCAGCCTTGATGTGTTGCTGCCCTCGCCAAATCCGGCGAACCAACAGGTTCACAACCCCGTGAACGAAATGAGCTAGACACCGATAGGGCCACGGTGTGGGCTCCTGGTTCGCGGCTCGTAGGGGGATACGCCATGGCTTGGATACGGCATTGGGTTCGGTCACCGGATCATCATGGCGTACCTGTTCCCCTTTGGCGACCCATCCGCAACCAGCGGCGATCAGTCAGCACAACCAGAGGCATCAGTCTCGGGTAGGTAGGAAGACGGCAGTCGGCATGGCCCATCCGATGCGACGACACCTCCAGGCAGCGCAGAAACCCGCCACAGCCAGGTGATGGTGGGCGGGCCTCAGCATGGCGAGCATGGTCACACCAGCTGACCTGCCTTTGCTGCCTTCTGCCTTCTTAGTGAGTGGTGAGATTGATTCCGGAGGCTTGCTGCTTAACCATCTCAAAGATGAGGTCAGCTAGATGAGCGCCAGCCTCGATGGCGTTAGTGCCGGAATCGTGAATATTGGACACACAGGTACGTTCGGCCTCCGGCATCCCCACCCGAGCGTTATAGGCCAAATAGGCCGATAGCGACTCCGCACTGGCCAGGCCTGGACGCTCGCCAATCAACACACAGGTCACTGTCGCGCCCAAGGTTTGGGAAATTAATTCCATCGACCGCACCCTGCCGTAGCGAACAAAGAAGGGGGTGCCCATGGTCAAACCGTGTAACGTCAATCCCTGTTGCAAGGCAGGCAGCAGATCGGCGACGTTCGCTTCCACCGCTGTTGAGGACAGGCCATCAGCGACATAGACCTGAACCTGCGGGCGCTGCTGACAACGTTCGGCAATGGTGGCTAAGGTCTGTTCGTCGAACTGCGCACCCAGGTTCGGGTCGGTGAGGAACTCGTCCTTGGACTGGCATCTGGTTTGGACGGTGAACAGGCCCACGCGGTCCAGGAACGCTTGACTGACATCCAGGGAGACTGCATCCATCGCGGCCGCATGGTCTGCCCAGAATCTGAGTTGGGAGGCGGTGGTGTAGCGGGGACCGACACGGCCTTGGCCCAGTCGGGCCCAGGTGCGGCGTTTCATCCGGGCAAATGGCTCCGGGTTGACCGGATCTGGCACCAGATATAGTTCCCGGTAGTCAACTGCCCGAATATCTGGGATCTCTGGCTCATCGACCATCGGGTTCGCTACTGGCTCGAGGCTCCCTGGTTGGGCTGCAACCTCAGCCATGACGCGGCGCACCAGTTCGTTTAGTTGGGTGGGGCTCAACGCTGAAAAATCAGTCATCATCTACCTCCTACAAAAACATCGAGCCGTCGCCGGCCTTGGCGGTCAGTACACCGTTCTCGTCACACAACTCGCGGGAGACCATCCAGCGGTGAAACTCTGGTGCCGCAGTACGGTGCAGCAATTCTCGAAGCGTCGCGTTATCGTGATAGCTGGTGTCTTGGTAGGCCAGCATCACATCGTCAGCAATCGGCACTCCGATGTAGTAGGTGGCGCCCGCCAACGCTAGCAGCATCGTGGCTTGTTGCTGATCATCTATGGTGATGGTGGTGTGGTTGGTCCAGCAAGGAGCCATCCCCATCGGCAACCCCAGTAGTTTGCCCAAGAAATGGTCCTCCAGGTTGGCGCGGATCATTTCCTTGCCGTCAAAGATGGTCTCAGGACCGATGAAGCCAGTGACATTGTTGACCATGAAGGGCCTGAAGTAACGGCCAAAACCATAGGTGCGGGCCTCCAAGGTCATCTCGTCGATCCCGTGGTCACGACCGACGGAAACCTCAGAGCCCTGACCTGTCTCGAAATACAGCAGGTTCGGTCCCTGACACTGACCATATTGTTTAACTAGGTCATATGCCTCTTCCAAGAGCTCCTTGTTGACACCAAAATCGTCGTTGGTGTCTTGAGTCCCTGCTATCGACTGGAACAACATCGACAGCGGTGCGCCACGACGGATGGCTTCCATCTGGGTGGTGATGTGGGACAACACAACCACCTGCGTGGGCACCTCGTTTCGGACCATGAAGTCAAACACGGCATCGGCGATGCGGCGGGTATTGGTGGGGTCATCGCCCACCGGATTGATACCGAAACAGGCGTCCCCGCAACCGAAACTGAGTCCTTCTGCCAAGCTGACGATGATGCTGTCCGGATCGTCGGTGGTGGAGTTCGGTTGAGCCCGATACGCGATAGTACCGACCTGCCCGATCTCGGTGTTGCACTGGGTGGTGTAGTGAATACGGGAGGCGCCGTAGACCAAATCCATGGAGGTCATGAGCTTGGCGACTGCTGCTGCGACTTCGCCGGTAAAGTTGCGTCCCGAACGCTGCAGCACCTCTGGGGTGGTTCGATGGTCGAGGATCCATTCCCGCAGTTCACCGATGGTTTTTCCCTTGACAGATTGATAGCCAGGCTGGTTGAGACCATCCCAGTTCACCCGAGTGACCTCGTCGGTCTCGTAGGGAATCACCGGATTCTCGGTTAGGTCCTCGACGGTGAGTTCCGACAGCACGATGCGGGCGGCAACACGTTCACTGGCGCTACGGGCCGCAATGCCCTGCAGCCGATCAGCCGATTTCGGTTCGTTGGCCTTGGCTAGCACATCGGCGATACTGGCAAACCGGTAGCTCACTCCGCCGAGGCTGGTCGACAGCTTCATGGTCCCTCCTTGGCCCACTAGGTCTGTTGTTTGGTGTTAAACACGAGCGTTTTCACTACCACCGGGACCGCCCGACCTAAACCGACTGGGCGCCCAATGTCGATGTAGTCCCCACCTGCGGTGGCGACGGAGTCGATGCAGACCACGTCACCGAAACGACCCCGCCTCGCGCCGATGGTTTGACCAAGCACCTTGGCTCGATCAGCTTCAAGAACAATCACCAGTGGTTGTGGCCCATCCAGGATTGGTTTGGCGCCGACCATGATGGCGTCGGACAGCTGTGTTACCGCATGAAAACTGGATAGACCATGACCGCGAAGAGACAGGGCTACCGTGGCTGTTGGGTCCTCGGGGTGGAGTGCAGTTATCGCCTCGGCAATGGCCTGAACTAGGTGTTGTGGGTCCTCCTCTACCCCGTCAGGCAGAGTCACGATCGGCACGTTACGCAGTGGCAGGATGTCCTTGGCATAGTCGATGGTGGAGCCAGACAGTTCGGTGGTGTGTACCCCTGCCCCGACAACGGTGGCGCCAATCGTTTCGGCTCCCCGACGGCGTCTCACCTGCGCAAAGGCCGGTTCCTCGGCGATAGCCCTGCCCAGCAGCGGACCGATGTCACCGTAACGGAAGGGGTCCGCTCCGGGATCATCTATAAGGTCAGCAACACCCCCAGAGAAACTTAACTCGGCTGGAATGAGGTCTTTGGGCAGCGGATTGCCGTGGTTGGTGTAGAGATCTTTATGGGCAGCATCACGCGGCAGCAAACCCACGGCCATAGCCAAGTGTTTTGCCATAAGCCGCGACAAGGCAGCCAACCGCTCAGGATTAGCGCGCTCCCCCACCGAGATCGGGATTCCTGCCGCAGCAGCTAATCGGGTGATACCAGCAGTGATGTGGGTGATCTGGCCTGCCTCTACCCGGACGAGACGTCCTCCCAGGTCAAGGCAGGTGGTGGCGAGCAGCTGCCCGAACCGATAGGCCGCAATATTGGTGGTGCCACCACCAATATCCAGATTGGCCATGATCGAGCCGTCGAGTTTCGACGCCTCGTCGAGCCCGGTGCCGCGAGCTGCGAGCACGGATTCAAGGTGCGGGCCAGCCGTCGAAACTACAAAATCACCAGCCAACTCACTGACCGCCTCGAGCACCTGATCAGCGTTATCGGCGCGGGCAGTCTCACCGGTGATGATCACTGCCCCAGTGCGCACATCCTCAGGTGTGATACCAGCTTGTCGGTATTCCTCGGAGATGATCTGCGCCAAAGCTGAGGCATCAATCGTGACGGGGTCGATCAGTGGGGTGGTGTAAATGGGGCTGCGGTAGATGATCTGTTTGTCGATGATCTCTAGGCGCGGCACGGTGACCGCGCTAGCCAGGTTCGCCACGGTAAGCCGGGAAAACACCAGATGAGAGGTCGATGTGCCGACATCGATACCCACGCTCATGATGGTCTCGACTGATCCCACCCGCTCCTCCTCGAGTCAACCGGTAAGTACCGGAGCCTACTAGGCCCCAAGGTTGTCGTCGAGGGCAGGGCGAGAAGAGCAGTCAGGCTATGTGCTACCTCTGTGAGTTCTCCTGCCCCTCAGCGCAAGAACACAGCAAAGAGCCTGACTCGCTGTGGATCAGCCAGCTGTTTTCGCGGGCAGAGTCTTCGGCTTGAAGTCTGGACGCGCCGCCTCGTAGGCCGCGATGGCATCAGCATGCTGGAGAGTCATCGAGATGTCATCGAGCCCATTGAGCAGCCGATGTTTGGTGTATTCATCGATCTCAAAACTGATGCTCAGCTCACCTCGAGTGATGGTCTGCGAGGGCAGGTCCACCGTGGTTTGCAGGTTCGCGTCGGCGTCAATGGCTGTCCACAGGGCATCCCGATCCTCCTGAGAGATCACCGCCACCAGCAGCCCCGCTTTGCCAGAATTGGAGCGGAAAATATCACCGAACCGGGTACCGATGATCACCTTGAAGCCGTAGTTCTGCAGCGCCCACACTGCGTGCTCACGAGAGGAGCCCGTACCGAAGTCCGGGCCTGGGATCAAAATGGTGCCGCCAGTGAAGGGTTCCTGGTTGAGCACAAATTCTGGGTCACGGCGCCAGGCAGCGAACAGCCCATCTTCGAAACCGGTGCGGGTGATGCGTTTGAGGTATACCGCCGGAATGATCTGATCTGTATCGACGTTGCTGCGTCGTAGTGGCACAGCGATACCAGTGTGGCTAGTGAAGGCATCCATGTCAGGCTCCAATCAGGTCAGCGGGGGCAGCCAGGTGGCCAGTGATGGCGGTGGCAGCAGCGACAGCGGGGCTTACCAGGTGGGTGCGACCGCCTTTGCCTTGCCGACCCTCAAAGTTACGGTTCGAGGTGGACGCTGACCGCTCCCCAGGGGCTAGCTGGTCCGGGTTCATGCCGAGGCACATGGAGCAACCTGCAGCACGCCACTCGGCACCGAAATCGAGAAAGACCTTATCCAGTCCTTCGGACTCGGCTTGAAGCCGCACTCGCGCGGAGCCAGGAACCACCAGCATCCGCACACCATCGGCGATCTTCTTGCCCTCCAGAACCGATGCAGCCAAGCGCAGGTCCTCGATGCGCCCGTTTGTGCAGGAACCCAGAAAGACGGTGTCCACACTGATGTTGCGCATCGGGGTGCCGGGGGTCAGGTCCATGTATTCCAAGGCGCGTTTAGCGGTGGCTTGCTCCACCTCAGAGTCGAAATCCTCAGGTGCGGGAACAACCCCGCCCAGCGGGACACCATGGCCTGGGTTGGTGCCCCAGGTTACGAACGGGGTCAGCTGAGTGGCGTCGATATCAACCTGGACATCGAAGTGGGCATCCTCGTCGGATTTCAAGGTTTTCCAGTACTCAATCGCAGCATCCCACTGTTCGCCCTCGGGGGCATGGGGGCGTCCCTTGAGATAGTCGAAAGTGGTCTGGTCGGGAGCGATCATGCCCGCCTTTGCACCCCATTCGATACTCATATTGCAGATGGTCATGCGGCCCTCCATTGAGAGCTGCTCAATCGTGGTGCCGCGGTACTCGACGATGTAGCCCTGACCGCCACCTGTGCCCACCTTGGCAATTAAGGCCAGCACCACATCCTTGGCGGTGACACCGTCTGGCAGATCACCGTTGATATTGACGGCCATCATCTTGGGTTTCTTCTGCGGCAAGGTCTGAGTGGCCAGCACATGCTCCACCTCAGAGGTGCCAATACCGAAGGCCAGCGCACCGAATGCACCGTGGGTGGAGGTATGCGAGTCCCCACACACGATTGTCATGCCTGGCTGGGTTACACCCAGTTGAGGGCCAATGATGTGGACCACGCCTTGGTCCCGGTCGCCTAGGGAATGAATCCGAACCCCGAATTCTGCGGCGTTCTTACGCAAGGTATCGACCTGGGTGCGCGATACCGGGTCTGCAATCGGAGCCAAGATGTTGAGGGTTGGGGTGTTGTGATCCTCGGTAGCCAAGGTGAGATCCGGGCGACGGACCTGCCGTCCTGCCATTCGAAGACCCTCGAAGGCTTGCGGGCTGGTCACCTCGTGAACCAGGTGGAGGTCAATGTAGAGCAGATCAGGTTCCCCTGTGATAGAACGCACCACGTGCGCATCCCACACCTTCTCAGCAAGGGTTTTCCCCATGTTCACACACTTTCACAAGAATGCTTTGGCCTCACCAGCCGCGCAAGGATTTCACGATCGTCGGAAGATTACCTTGCGTGTTCACGATGCAAAACGATAGTCTCGCATTATGGACGACGGAAGTGGCGTTGGTGTTCTGGATAAGGCAGCGGCTGTGCTGGCTGCTCTTGAGTCGAACCCGCTCACCCTTGCCGGGTTGGTTGCGGCTACCGGCCTTGCCCGGCCAACCGCTCATCGACTGGCAGTTGCGCTGGAACATCACCGCTTTGTTGGTCGCGATCTACAAGGCCGTTTCATTCTGGGCTCCCGCTTAGCGGAACTGGCTCACTCCGCTAGTGAGGATCCACTGCTAGTCACTGCCGGCCCGATCCTTACTCGGCTGCGTGACATCACCGGCGAATCCGCTCAATTGTTCCGACGCCAAGGCGATGTCCGAGTCTGTGCTGCGGCTGCCGAACGCCCAGCTGGACTTCGCGACACCGTCCCGCTGGGGGCTCAGCTGTCTATGAAGGCTGGATCTGCAGCCCAAGTGCTACTAGCTTGGGAGGAGCCGGATCGGCTTCCGAAACTATTAGCCAGGGCCTCCTTCACCATGACCGGGCTGCAGCAGGTGCGACGACGTGGCTGGGCCCAATCCGTTGGTGAACGTGAACCAGGCGTTGCATCAGTTTCAGCTCCGGTGTTGTCCCCTTCCGGGCGGATCATCGCTGCGGTCAGCGTCTCAGGCCCAATCGAGCGGTTGTCCCGCCAGCCCGGCCGCCTCCATGCCCCGGCCGTCATGGCTGCTGCTGAACGCCTCAGCGAGGTACTACGCCGCACGGGGGCTCCCGAGTAAACCATCCACGTGATTTCGCGCCATGATCGCGGTAGCAGCATCACACCCGATCAACACATGGTCTGCTACTGAAGAGCCGATGCTGGCTGCCTTCATGGAACTTCGGTTTCACAACCCAGATACAGCCCGATCCGCCAGTCCCTGCCTGGCGATGCGTCGATAGAATCACTGAGGATTAGCCCCCAGACGCGATAATTGCCCCAGCTGACATCAGCTGGGGCAATCGCCTCAGTAGCCCCGACGGGATTCGAACCCGCGCTACCGCCTTGAGAGGGCGGCGTGCTAGGCCGCTACACAACGGGGCCAGGAAGTGGTGGAGCCAGTCATCAGACCCTTCTCCGCAGGGGTACCTGGACTCGAACCAAGACTAACTGAACCAGAATCAGTCGGGCTGCCAATTACCCCATACCCCTTTGCGCTCTCACGAGCACGGGAATGAACAATACACGGGCCGCCGAGTCGGTGCAACTCGCCTACCGGCACAAGCCCGAGCCGACTCAGAAGGGACCCAGCGAGCCGCCCGCTCCCGAGGTTGAGCGAAACCTCGTCGGCTATGTCAGCCGAGCTGATCCTCGAGGGTATCGGCGAACTGCCCGGCGTATAGCGCCCTCCCGCGCGAGCCTTACTCACTACTGGTCGGCGTTAACTCAGTTGAGCCAAGGCTTTGTCGAATGACGCTTCGATCCGCATCTCGTGGGCTGAAGTGTCGACGTCGTAGCCCAGAGCACGCAGGATGGCGTCGATCACCTCGAATCGCCCTCGGCCACTGCCGTCGGAGAGCTTGAGGGCGATACCCGTACCATCAGGCAACCCCACAGCCAAGATCCCCTCCGCACCGATCTTCGCGACTGCCCCAGGAAGCTGGCCTACCAGTGTGACCACGGGATGGGAGGTGCTAGCGGTGAATTCTGGGAACATCCGGAATGCCTCGGCCACCTGATGTGCAGGGCCACTTTCGGCCAGACTCAATGCGCTAAATCCCTGGGCTAGGCCAAGCAGACTCGTGGCAAAGGCCGGGGCGGTGCAGCCATCAACTACCGGCTCTCCGATCACTCCACAATACCGATGGATCACCTCACGGACGCGTTGCTGCAGCGGATGACTCGGGTCCCGATATCCAGCTATTTCCCAGCTCGCACGCACGCAGGTGCGTAGCATCGCAGCATGCTTTCCGGAGCAGTTATGGGCCAGCGGCTCCTTTCCGCGGCCTTGCCGCAGCCAAGCCGACAGCGCCTCAGGATCGGCAGGAAGATCAGCAGTGTGTTGGAAATCTGCCACGCCCAAACCAGCCCCGTGCAGAATTCGAAGCGCACCTTCGAGGTGAATTCCTTGGCCCAGGTGGGAGGCGGCCGCTAGGGCAAGTAATTCCCCTTCAAGATCTAACCCACACTCCAGCATCGCGATGGCTTGGAAGGGTTTCAAGGCGGATCGTGGCAGCGTCGGCATGGCGGTATCACCCAACGCCAGTCGAGTAGAGCCATCTGCCCCTACGATGCACAGTCGCCCCCGATGGTGTGACTCCGCCACCCAGCCACGCTCAACGACTCCAAGGGCGACATCAATCATGATGAGACCCCCTGGGCGGTGCGGGTTGCCAGATTCATACGCCGCCCCAGCCAGACCGCGGCTGCGGCGAATACCACGAAACCAGCCAGGTCAGCCGCTGCGTTAGCCCAGGAAATCGTAGTCGTGGCTTTAAGAGCCGCCACTCCCCCGGTAAACATCGCGTATCCGAAAGCAAAGACGTTATTCATCACATGGGCAGCGATTGAGGCCTCCAACCCACCGGTCAGATAGACCAACCCACCGGCGATCAAACCGAAGCCCAGACGATGAGCAAATAACGCCGGATTCTGGGAGCCATGAAGGATGGCGAACACCACCGCAGAGAAGAGCACACCAACCCAGGCTCGTTGAGCCATGGATCCGACTGCTTGCAACAAATAGCCGCGGAAGAAGAACTCCTCCGCTGCTGCCTGCACCGGGGAGGTCACCACGATGATGCACAAGAAGAGAAGCCAATCCGGCTGGGGTTGTTGCCAATGCTGTGTTCCCCACCGCAACAACCACATCGACGCATTCAGGACAACAGCCGCGATCACCAGGCAGATCAGCAGGTATCGCCACCGCATACCCGGTTGTACGGAACACACCCACTGTGGCTGACGGCCATGCAGCCACCGATACAGCAGCAGCACGATCGCCAACAGCGATCCGATGGCTAGATGGGTCGCGACGATTCCATCGAGATACTCGTATGCCAGGGCAGCTGCCTGATAGCTGTCGAAATCTGGGCGCCCGCGCAGCAGCCACCCAACTCCAAGTACCAATCGAGCTATCAGTTGCACCACGATCACAAAAGCGATGAGGGCTCCGGCCAAACCGAGGGCCAGCTGCCGAGTGTTGGCATCGTTGAGGGCGACGGGGTAGCTCAATCCCGTCGAAGGTGTGCTCGGATTCACGCGCTCGCCACCGAATTGGTCAGCGCGGCAAAGCCGTCGATTTCAACAGTGACTTCATCACCATCGTTCATGCCACCAACCCCAGCGGGGGTGCCGGTCAGGATGACATCGCCAGGCAACAATGTGGTGAAGCAGGAGATATAGGAGACCAGATCGGTGATGCTGTGCACCAGCTGGGAGGTATTTCCCTGCTGCCGTAGTTCCCCATTGAGTCGGGTCTCAATCCTCAGACTTCCGGCCTCAGCCAGTGAAAGATGGGTGTTGATCCATGGCCCCAGGGGCAGGAAGGTGTCGCATCCCTTGGCCCGAGTCCACTGCTCCACTTGCCAGTCGCGGGCAGTGATGTCGTTGGCTGCGGTATAGCCGAAGATCACCTCGGAGACCCGTTCTGCGGGGACTTGCTTGCAGATCCGGCCAATGACGATTGCCAGTTCGCCCTCATAGTGCAGGTCGTGACAGCCCTCGGGCCGGATGATGTTCTCGTTTGGTCCAATCACCGAGGTGTTGGGTTTGAAAAAAAGCAGCGGTTCGCTCGGCACTGGGGCATTCTGTTCGGCCGCATGGGCAGCATAGTTGCGTCCCACCCCGATGATCTTGCTGCGCGGGATCACCGGCGCCAGCAGCCGGACGTCTGCGAGATCGTGGCGTGCACCCGTGTAGTTGACTGAGACTCCGGCCAGCGGGTCTCCGGTGATGGTAGCGATGGTGTCGGGATGATCTCCGCCGTCAACGGCCAACTCGATGATGCCGAACGCGGGATCTTGACCGGCGACGGCGAAACGGGCAATACGCATGGGTGCAGCCTAGTACCGTCTGGCCCCGATAACTCAACGCCGAGCCAGCGCCTGACAACCTGTGACTGGCTACCTGCACTGCTAGTGGTGAGGTGTTCATCATCGGCATTGGTCTACGCCGATTGCCAGTGATCAAGCTCTGCATAGACACGCCAGTGGCACAACAGGGTTATTGCGAATCACCCAAGTAGGTGATGATGCCGTAGGTGATCGCCTCCAACAGGGCCTCCCAGCTGGCCTCCACCACATTGGTGCCGACACCAACGGTAGACCAGGTGTTGCCTTGAAAGGATGTGTCAATGAGGGTACGCACGATAGCGTCAGTGCCGTGCCCTTCGTCGAGGATCCGAACCCGATAGTCGGTCAATTCAAACTGGCTGACCTCCGGGAAGGCCGTAGCAACGGCGGTGCGTAGCGCTTGGTCGAGGGCGTTAACGGGACCATTTCCCTCACCAACGACCATGCGACGCTCCCCCTTGGCGGTAAGTTTTACCGTCGCCTCCGAGATGGAGATGCCATCTCGTTCTTCGGTGAATACCCGCCATGACTCAACGCTCAACGGAGATTCCAGCACTCCAAGGTGGTCCCGCAGCAGCATCTCGAAGGAGGCATCCGAGGCTTCGTAGGAATACCCTTCGGCCTCCTTGGCTTTGACCACATCGGTGATGCGCGCTGCAAGATCCCGGTCGGCTAGGTCAAAACCTAGTTGTTCCCCCTTGATCTGAATATTGGCGCGGCCCGCCATATCGGAGATCAACATCCGCATGTCGTTGCCGACAGCCTCGGGGTTGACGTGCTGGTACAAGCTGGCATCGACTTTAACCGCAGAGGCATGCAGTCCCCCCTTGTGGGCGAAGGCAGAGTGCCCGACATAGGGCATCCGCCCCAGAAGCGGCTGGTGCGCCACCAGCGCGATGGCGTGGGCCACCCGGGTCAGTTCGGCTAGGCACCCCTCGGGTAAGACCTGCCAGCCAAATTTCAGTTCCAAATTGGGAATCAACGTGGCTAGGTCAGCATTGCCGGTGCGTTCTCCGTAGCCGTTAAACGTTCCCTGCACATGCATGACGCCGGCCTCAACGGCGGCCAGGGTATTGGCGACGGCGCACCCAGTGTCGTTGTGGCAGTGGATGCCTAGGTTCGCGCCGCTTTGAGCCGCCGCAGAGACGATGTCACCGATCCAACTGGGCAGCATTCCACCGTTGGTATCGCACAACACCACGACCTCCGCGCCAGCGTCGGCTGCGGTCCGCACCACTTCGAGGGCGTAGTCCGGGTTAGATCGGTAGCCGTCGAAGAAATGCTCACAGTCCAGAAAGACCCGTCGTCCTTGGCTCACCAGGTAGCCGACGGTGTCGGCGACCATGTCGAGGTTCTCTTCCAAGGTGGTACGCAACGCCCGTAGCACATGCTCGTCGTGGCTTTTGGCGACAACACACACCACCTCAGTTTGGGCATCGAGGAGTGCTTGGATCAGCGGATCGGATGCGGCATCACCCCCCGGTTTGCGGGTCGCTCCGAAAGCCACCAGTTTGGAGTGGGTGAGGTTCAGGTCATGTGCGTGGCGGAAGAATTCGGTATCGGCGGGGTTCGCCCCTGGCCAGCCACCCTCAATGAAGGTGACACCGAGTTCATCAAGATGACGCGTGATTCTCAGTTTGTCTGTGACGCTGAGGTTAATGCCCTCTTGTTGGCCGCCGTCACGCAGGCTGGTGTCGAAGATGTGAAATTCCTCGGGGCACACGGGAATGGTGGTCATGTCGGGGCCTCTCCTTGACTGCGACGGCGACACGATAGTCGCGTTGTCTCGGAAGGTGGGAATGATTTACCCACTATCTGAGACGAGCCCTAGGGTGTGCGGCATGAGCAGAAAGACCTTGGCAGTGATCGGCGGCGACGGAATCGGCCCGGAGGTGACAGCCGAAGCCATCAAGGTGCTCCGTGCTGCGGCAGGACAGGATGCCTTCGATGAGGTGCACTACGACCTGGGCGCTGAGCGCTGGCAGCGCACCGGTGAGGTCCTTCCTGAGACTGTTTTGGAGGAGTTGAAGGGTGCCGATGCGATCCTGTTGGGGGCCGTCGGTGCTGCTCCTGGCTCCAAGGCCATACCTAGCGGGCTATTGGAACGGGGGTTGCTGTTGAAGTTGCGGTTTGCCTTCGACCACGCCGTCAATCTGCGTCCCTCCCGGTTGTATCCGAAGGTGGCTACTCCCCTATCTCCTGAGGTTGTTGCTCAAGGAGATGTCGATTTCGTGGTGGTTCGAGAAGGCACCGAAGGCCTGTACTGCGGCAACGGTGGCGCAGTGCGCGTCGGTACGGCTGAGGAAATAGCAACCGAGGTCTCGGTCAATACAGCTTTCGGGGTTGAGCGAGTCATCCGTGATGCCTTCCAGCGCGCTCGGCTACGTCGTGGGAAGCTCACGTTGCTTCATAAACACAATGTGTTGGTCAATGCGGGGGGGCTGTGGAATCGGTTGTTCGCACGGGTTGGCGCCGAATTCCCCGATGTCGAACGCTCGTATCTGCATATCGATGCCGCGATGATCGCCATGGTGGTCAACCCTGCCCAGTTCGACGTTATCGTTACTGACAATCTTTTTGGGGATATCATCACCGACCTGGCTGCTGCTGTGACTGGTGGTATCGGGTTGGCCGCGTCGGCAAATATCAACCCGTCGGGCGAGTTCCCCTCTATGTTCGAACCGGTTCACGGCTCCGCCCCTGATATCGCTGGGCAAGGTATTGCCGACCCCACGGCTGCGATCAGCTCTGCTGCTTTGTTGCTGTCTCATCTTGGGCGCCCCGAGCTAGCCCAAAAGATCGACGACGCGGTTGCCGCTGACATCGCCTCTCGACCGGCTGGTCCTGTGGCCACCACAGAGGTAGGTGACCGAATCGCAGCTGCTGTCGCCAGCTAGTACCTCTGACAGCCTCACCTAGCTGTGGCTAAGCGGATCAGGACATCTTCTCATCGATAGGCAACTGCTGGCAGTTGAGGGTGATGGTGGGAGTCAGTGGTTCTTTATGGTGTCGGCGGTTCCTTTCGCCCCCGGACGATGACCTTCCTGGCGTTAACGATGATCTCCCCAACTGGCCGGCTGACAGCACCCCCTCGGCCCTATCCTGGCGTAGGCATAGAGAGTCCAACCTGGATACGGGTATGCCTAGGTTTGCTGCTTGAAGGCACTACACATGTCCGAATCATCTGTTCCCCCACACCGCACCCAGGAGGCACTAGTGGCCAAAGCCCAACGCAGCCTGGCCATGATCGATGAAGATCGTGAGATCGCTCGGCTGATTCAAGAAGAAGGCTGGGATGACCAACGAATCCTAGCCAACTTCAACATACCCCACACACACCCCAAATGGATCCGCCAACTACTCGCCGAAGGCCAACCAGTACGGCCACTCACCCCACGGGAACTCGGCTGGCGCCGCATGGTCGAACAAATCAGCACCGAGGAGATGATGACCCAACTGAAAAACTGGCCCTACACCTTCGGTACCCTCCACTACGACGCCTGGGAAGCCGGCACCTGGGACGATGTAGGTCTACTCCGATCGACCGGACTCTTATCAATGGATGAATACCGCGAAATACGCAGCGTGATCAGTATCCCCGACGACCACATCACCAACTGAACTTGATGCCTCGTGAACCCACTCGTAAAGCAACAGCCACAAAGCATCATTAATTCCCTGCAACCAGAACATAACCTTCCCCAAGACCCTACAGACGGCCTTTTGCGATCCACGGGAAAGGCCATCCAAGATGGCTACCTCACACAGTCACAAGCATGTGGCTAGCAAGGTCGTCGAGTGATCATCATGGCCGGGCCACCCGGAGCAGGCAAAAGCCAAGCCGTCGCCACCTTCCGAGAAGCAGCAGGGGACGAAGCAATGAAGCTAGCCGTAAAACGGCGGTCACTGATGCGTTGTTGACCACTTGTGTCAGCTGTCGTCGACCGTCGACTCAGAAACGATCATGAACGACACAACCACCACGCAAACCCCAGGCTCACTCAGCACGACCTGCCCTCATGACGGATCCACTCGCCGGGCTGTGGTAGATCCCCGTGGGCAACCCGTCTGACGCGACAGTCCTCGTCCCCGGACCGTGCCAAATCGCTGATCTGGAAAGGTTAAAGTTCGCCACATGAGCGGACCTGCACCACCCTAGGAGCGGTGGCACGGGCCCGGGGAATCCAGCAACCGCATTGCAGTTCGTGAGCGAATACCTGCGCCACATCTACCGTCGCCGAATCGATGGGCGGACTCGATGTTGGGCGGGCCGCTGGTGGCCGTACGAAGAAGCCATCATCAGGCTAGAGGCGCTCTGGCAGGCATGGGAGCACCTACGGCTAGACCCCGCCACAGGGATGAGCCTGTGGCGGCGGGACCACGCCGACTATCTAGTTCAGACTCCAAGCCTGCTCGCAGCACCTTATATCTTCCATGTGGGTGGGTGATGAACACAATCCCGCACCTGACTTCACCTAACCTTCGACCTCAAGGTGATACTCATACGGCTGGCCATTTCGGGGGCTCACCTCGGCTTATTTCGTCAATGCCATAACACAACGCAAACGGAATAGGAGGTCAACACAGGTTCCGTGAGGGGCTCCCCATCGTCTCGACCTAGGGCGCCCATGAACGCCCAGGAGCCAGGGCCACTCGCGCGGTGAATGCTTCTAAGAATCTTAAGCTCGTGGTAGGCACGCAACGTCCAGAGGTGTCGCGACAGTCTTTGTCTTACCACTCAGCGCGATTCACTGAGGTGGTCGTCTCTGGTCAATACCAAGAACCCTGGCTCTGGCAGCCTGGAACTCTTCGTCAGAAATCAACCGCTCATAGTGGGCATTCTTGAGCTCTCTGAGCAACTCCATCTGTGACTTCCCTGAGTTATTCCCCGGCAGGTCATTGAGGGCAGAGCCCAAGTCGATGTTCACCACAGTCGTCGGTTGCGGCACTGGTCCTACCATCGGAGGTGCTGCCACCGGATATGCGTCCATATAGGACGGAACTACCGGAGTCGGCTCCTCGGGGCCGCGCAGCAGGTAAATTCCCCACGACACAAAGCACATGTCATAGGTCAACGACCCCATCAGTATGCTGGAGAAGCTATCTCCCTTCGCGACCATAGCGATGATGGGTGGGAGTGCTCCGAAGACGCCCACTAGTAGAAGAAACCAGCCCCAACCGACATGCTTCCGCTTCGCTGCGAACCATCGTCGTCGATTCCCACTCTGTTGTGCGTTCACCTGCCTAGAGTAGTGAAAACCTCCTCAGTAGGACCACCCCCAAGTTCACAATCTCGAGACAAGGGCGTGATGGACTGTCCCCCCTAGGATCCTCCTCCGCGCCGAAGCCAGCCTCTTAGGAACTAGCCAGAGACGTGGTCATGGCATCGCCTCATCTGGCTGAACATCGGATTCCGGGGCCTAGACAGCACCAAGGCTCAAACCGAAACCATTGAGGATGGTAAAGGTTTGAGCCTTGTTCCTGGGTGGAGCTAAGGGGATTCGAACCCCTGGCCTCTTCCATGCCATGGAAGCGCGCTACCAACTGCGCCATAGCCCCGAGAGCTGTTTCAGCTTAGCGGATGCTCTCCCCAGTTGGCAAAGCGGCGGGCGCCGCGGCCTGTAGCGCCGTCGCGATGATATCCATCGCATGGTCGTCGTGAGCGGCCGATAGGAACCAGGCTTCAAAAGCTGAAGGTGGCAAGGCGACACCCGACCGCAGCATGGCGTGGAAGAACCGTCCATAGGCGGCCGTGTCCTGGGCTTGTGCATCGTCGTAGTTCAGCACCGGCTCCTCACGCATAAACACGGAGAACAGATTGCCCGCGGACTGGATCACGTGCGGTACCCCAGCGGCTGTGAAAGCCTCTGCAACCAGCGCCTGTAACTGTTGAGATCGCATGTTGACATGGGCGTAGACCTCGGCTGTCGCCAAATCGAGGGTCGCGATGCCCGCCGCGGTGGCCAACGGATTCCCCGACAGCGTCCCAGCCTGGTAAACCGGACCCAGCGGAGCCAGTAGGTCCATCACCTCTGCCTTCCCTGCCACCGCTGCTAGCGGCATCCCACCGCCAACCACCTTGCCGAAGGTCAGCAGGTCTGGGACCCAAGTAGGCTGCTTCGCCCCCGCGTCGATACCCCACCAACCAGCATCACCGACGCGGAACCCCGTCAAGACCTCGTCGAGGATCATCAATGCCCCATGCTGAGCGGTGATGCGGCGGATCTCAGCGTTGAAATCGTTAGTGGGCGCCACTACACCCATATTGGCTGGCGCGCCCTCAGTGATCACTGCAGCAATCTGATCCCCGATAGCCGCGAAAACATCCGTCAAAGCAGCGACATCGTTGTAAGGCAACACGACGGTGTCGGCCGCTGCAGCAGCAGTCACCCCAGCGCTGCCGGGGAGCCCCTGGGTCGCCACCCCTGAGCCCGCAGCCGCCAACAACGCATCGGAATGACCGTGGTAGCAACCCGCGAACTTCACAATCTTGTCCCGACCGGTCTTTCCGCGAGCCAGGCGCACCGCGGTCATGGTGGCCTCGGTACCCGTGGAAACCAGGCGTACATGCTCGGCTACCGGCACCCGGGTGCGAATCCGCTCCACCAGCTCCACTTCAGCCCCGGTTGGCGCGCCGAAGCTCAACCCAGCTGCGGCTGCTTCTTGCACGGCAGCAACTACTGTGGGGTGCGCATGGCCAAGCAGCGCCGGCCCCCATGAACACACCAGGTCAACATAGGAGGTTCCTGCGACATCGGTAACGTGGCAGCCCTCGGCCCGCTGAATAAACCGGGGAGTCCCGCCTACGGAGTTAAATGCCCGCACCGGGGAATTCACCCCACCGGGAATACTCCGGCATGCTCGCTCCATCCAGTCCTGGTTCAGTCCAGCCATCCCGCAACCTCCATCGCCCAATAGGTGAGCACCACATCAGCACCAGCACGAACGATACTGGTGATCGACTCCTCAATGGCCGCCCGACGGTCAATCCAACCCCGCTCGGCTGCCGCCTCCACCATGGCATATTCCCCCGACACCTGATAGGCGGCCACCGGAACTTTCGATACCGCAGCAACATCTGAGAGCACATCCAGATAGTGGCTGGCCGGTTTGATCATCACCATGTCGGCGCCCTCGGCCAAGTCAAGCATTGCTTCACGAACCCCCTCTCGACGATTCGCTGGGTCTTGCTGATAGGTCCGCCGGTCTCCCTGAAGAGACGAACCGACGGCCTCCCGGAATGGCCCGTAGAAGGCGGATGCGTATTTGGCGGCGTAGGCCAAGATCCCCACGTCTTCAAACCCGGCTGCATCCAACCCAGCGCGAATCACAGCGACCTGGGCGTCCATCATCCCTGATGGCGCCACGACATGGGCACCAGCCCGGGCTTGGGCCACTGCCTGGTCGGCATAGGCCTGAGTTGTCTCATCGTTAAGCACGCGACCGCGCTCATCCAGAAAACCACAATGCCCGTGACTGGTGAACTCATCAAGACAGACATCCGACATGATCACCAGATCATCGCCGACGGCCTCCCGCACAGCAGCAATCGCACGCTGTTCTATCCCCTCAGGATGCCAAGCCTGGCTGCCCCTGTCATCCTTGTCTGCCTCATCAGGAACCCCAAAAAGCATGAGACCTCCCAGCCCGACATCCCTGGCTGCCCGGGCGATATCTGCGAGCTCGGCGACGGTGTGCCGCCTCACCCCCGGCATGGAGTTGATGGCTGCGGCCTCCTCGCCAGCGAAGACCGGAAGTATCAGTTGCGAACGATGCACTCGTGTTTCACGCACGAGACGACGCATCGCCGGTGTGGTGCGCAATCGGCGCGGCCGTGGAATCATGAATTTCCCTTTCCAACCAGATCTGCAACCGCATCAGCGACGTCCTCCGCGTGCGGCGATGATGACACACTGGCGGCCACTCCTAGCTCGTTGAGTACCTGTTGTGTGGGTTGTCCGATGGCCAGGACCCGGGTTGTGACAGGCCACCCCAGCGCCTCGTTGATCACCCTCGCCACCGATCCTGAGGTCACTACCACCGCGGCAAACCTGCCCTCCTGCCATCGTTGGACGAGTTCGGTGGCAATAGTCTCTGGTTCCATGGTGTACACATGTGCCACCTCTACCTGCCAGCCCAGCCCCCGCAGGCCCTCTGCTAGCGCTTTGGGCGCCAGCGCCGAGCAGGGTAGAAATACCTTTCCGCTCCCGGCAGGGAATTCCGAAAGCAGCCCACGTGCGCTTTCAAGAGCGGGAATCAAGGCAACGTCGTACCCGGCGGTTCGCAGTGCAGCCGCGGTAGCCCGCCCCACCGCTGCTACCTGACCGGTCAGACGGACACCTAGCTCGTTGAGGGCTTCGACAGTGCGGGCGCTTGTGATGACTGACCAGTCGGCTGCGGGCTGCCCCCCATAGGTGAGGGTGCGGCGCCGCTGCACGGGGACCGCTGTCACTTCTAGCCCGCGGCTTGTCAGCGCCTCTGATAGCTTGCCGGCTTCACGTGGCAAGAACACCGAACGGCCACGGGAGGTGGGCCACAGCTCGGCATCGTCATGAAACTCGGCCAGCCGGGAAGTTCGGGAGGCCTTCAGTTCGGTGACCTCGTCCGCTCCCTGAGCAAGAAGACGAACGACTGCTGATTCTCCGGCTCCTGGGGCCAAGGGAACACGAACCTGCACCTGATGTGCACCATCGAGTGAGAACACCCCCGCGATCAGTTCCTCGTGGGCCACGGCGGCGATTGGCGCAGCGCAGCCACCGCCGAGCCCCGCCAAAACTCGACGCTCTTCAGTGACAGCCAATCGGGTCTGCGAGTGGTCTAGTTGCCGAAGTACAGCCATGGCATGGTCGTCGTCGGCACGACATTCAACGGCTAGCGCTCCTTGGCCCGGAGCTGACAGCAGGGGCAGCAGTTCAGTTATGCGGGCTTGAAGGCCCAGTCGTCGCAGTCCTGCCGCTGCCAACACGACCGCGTCGAGGTCGCCCGAAGAAACCCTCGAGAGCCGGGTGTCAATGTTGCCGCGGATATCGACGAAACTCAGGTCGGGACGCAGTGCTCGCAGTTGCGCTACCCGTCGCGGCGACCCGGTACCTATCCGCGCTCCGTGAGGTAGTTGGGACAAAGTAAGTCCATCACGTGCACATAACGCATCGTGTGCTAATTCCCGCTTAGGAATAGCCGCGATCACCAGCCCTGGGACCGGTTCAACTGGCAAATCCTTGAGTGAATGGACCGCGAAATCAACCTCTTTGTGCAACAAGGCGGTACGTAGCTGGGCAGCAAAAGCCCCCAACTCGGGCAGCCTCGTCAAGGAACCGCGAGTGACATCACCCAGGGTTTTAACGGCGACGAGCTCCACCTCGTGGCCAAGTGCGCGTAACTGATCCGCCACCCAGGTGGACTGGGTCATCGCCAGGGCAGAGCCCCTGGTTCCTAACTTCATGCCGCCTCGAATCCTGAGGCGATCGCCGCCTCGATACCATTTCCTGCCACCCAGGCGCCGGCCACGGTGAGTCCCCTTGGAAGGGATCCGCGCAACGCCGCCCGTTGATCTGGGGCGAGGCTTCGGGGTACTTGGGGCCAACGCACTACGGCGAAGTCTAGGGCCGTCGTAAGGGTCCGTCCGGTCAAGATCGACGCATCTGCCAGGGCTTGCTCCACAGTGGGTGTGGCCTGGCTGGAATAACTCAGCCGAAGGATCTCAGCGCCTTGTCGACTCCACGGCCATTTGGCGGAATAGTGGGTTAGCGCTTTGGCCTGCAGCCCAGCGATGGGCTGCCCTAACAGCACTCCAGATCCGACAGGTTGATCAGCTAGTAGCTCCGCTTCGATGGCGATGAGCACGCTGAGCGCTTGACTCGTTGGCGGGGCCGTGATGTTGATGTTTAGGCCTTGCAGGAAAACAACGGCAGGGGCTGCCGGGCAGGCCAACACCACCGACTCCGCGGCGATCTCGCCAGCAGTGGTTTCGACCAGCCAACCAGGCTTCAAGGCCGTGGCGCGCTGACCCAGACGGATCTCACCCCCGTGTTTAGCGATGTCATCCGCGAGTGCCGTCACAAGCCGGAACAACCCACCGATGGGTTGGGCCACGCTGGACTTCGAGCCTCGCATGGCCGCAACCTTGGCATAGAGAGAACCGGGACCTCGCAGCCCGGGAGCGAATTGTTGCAGTGACATTGTCGCTGGCGGCATGCCGTAGACGCTGGTGGTGATGGGGGCCACAAGCCGATCGAGAGTGGTTGGTCCTAGTCGAGCCGTCACCAATTCAGCAACGGTGACGGCATCGGCACCGATATCGTCACCAAGTTGGGGTTCAGCCAGCGCGATTGCTAATGATTCGGGGTCCAGGGCTGCGGCCAGTGCCGGATCTTCAGGACGTGACGGAATGCCCAGCACCCCGTCGGCTGCTGGCCATATCTGGTCGGCAGCCCAACGAATATGGGGGGTGCCCGCTGGTGCGGCTGTGGCTAACCCCAGCGTTGCACACAGTTCATCGGCAATGCCAAGGCGACGCGAGAAGGCTTCCGCCCCTTGGTCAATCGTGATCCCAGCAATCTCGAGGGGGGCCACCATGCCACCGAGCCGATCAGCTGCTTCAACAAGGACGACGTCCCGGCCTGAGCGGGCAATGCGATGGGCGGCAGCGAGCCCCGCGATGCCTCCACCAATGACGACGGCGCTCATAGCTCGTGCACCAGGGCCACGAGATCGGTCAGCACCTGGGGATCAGTGTTGGGTGGCACCCCGTGTCCCAGGTTGACGATGTGGGCGACGGCAGCTCGACCTCGCTCAACGACCTCGCGGGCGTGAGTCTCCAAACTGTCCCATCCTGCTGCGAGCTGGGCTGGGTCGATATTGCCTTGAAGCACCATGCCTGGCAGCCGCCGGGCTGCCTCGTCGAGGGGGGTGCGATAGTCGATTCCCATGGCGGTAGAGCCACACTGAGCCATAGCCTCCAGTAAATGCCCAGTCCCGGTTCCGAAGTGAATACTGGGCACCTTGACGGCCGCGAGTGTGGCTCTCGAATAGGGGGCGACATGGGCCACATAGTCCTGGCAGCTCAGCGAGCCTGCCCAGGAATCGAATAGTTGCACCAACCTGGCGCCAGCATCGATCTGAAGTTGGAGGAATTGTGCAGACAGCTCAGCGCACCAAGTCAGTAACCGGTGCCAGGCTTCAGGCTCGGCGTGCATGAATGATCGAGCCGATAGGTGGTCCCTCGAGCCACGTCCTTCCACCAAATACGCAGCCAGGGTGAACGGTGCACCAGCGAAACCAATCACCGGTGTGGTCTCCCCCAGCTCCGCCACAGTCAGTTTTACCGCCTGCGAAACCGCTGAACCGTCCGATATCTGGTGGCTGATCAGCCGATTCACGTCGGCGGCGCTATGGACAGGTTCTTCGATCACTGGCCCTACACCTGCCTCAATGGTGACTCCCACCCCAGCCAAGGCCAACGGCACCATGATGTCGGAGAAGAAGACCGCCGCATCGACGTTATGTCGCCGCACCGGCTGGCAGGTTATTTCCGCTGCCAACTCGGGGTGAAGACAGGCATCCAGCATGGCGACACCTTGTCTCGCATTGCGGTACTCTGGCAGCGACCGCCCCGCCTGACGCATGAACCAGACAGGCAGCCGAGTTGGCCTCGACCCAGCTAAGGCCTGAAGAATTGCCGGTGGAGCGGTGTTAATCATGCGTTGATTCTGCCCTATCGCCCGAAATCTGGTTCACTGGTCCCACTGTGACTCTGCGTATCCTCTCCGTTCAGCACGACCGACACGGCTTGTCGGAGGTCCAACGCATATCTCAACATGCGGACACCCTGTCCTCTTCCTTGCAGGGAACCGACGGCGTGGCGGGGGTCCTAACGCTGGCGACCTGTAACCGGGTGGAGTTCGTCATCGACGCACCTGAGATGTCCCTTGATCAACTTCGCGAATCCTTGGCCTCCAGCCTGGCAACCCAGCCTGAGTGGTCCGACTATGAAGGCGCCGAGGCCCTGACTCACCTTTTTCGAGTGGCCTCCGGGCTTTCATCGATGGTGGTCGGGGAACGCGAGATCGCAGGTCAGCTTCGTCGTGCCTTGCGACAGTCAACCGAGTCGGGCCATTCCTCCGGATATCTGGTTACCGTCGTCAACGCCGCATTGCGCACTGCCCGACGAGTTGGCTCGGAAACAACCCTGCAAGGAAGCGGCCGATCAGTGGTATCAGTGGGCTTGGCGATGACCGGGATCAGCGATTGGGCCCAGCAACGGGTGTTATTGGTCGGTACTGGACGTTACGCCGGCGCGGCACTGACAGCCCTGCGTGATCGCGGCGTTCACCACATCGTGGTGAATTCGGCCTCTGGCCGTGCCGATGAGTTCGCCCAACGCCACGGCATTGCTCCTGCCGATCTCAGCACCGCGTTGGCTGAGGCCACCTTGGTAGTGACATGTCGGGGAACCTCTGCACCGGTCATCCGGCAAGAACATCTCGCCTCCCGTCGCGGAGTAGTGCTGCTCGACTTGTCACTGCAACCTGACGTAGACCCAAGCGTGGCGAGGCTGCCCGGCATCACCTTGGTCAATTTGGCAGCTATCCAAGCAGCCACCTCCCCTAGCTTGGCTGCGGACTCCGCCCATGCCGAGCAGGTTGTAGCCGACAGCGTCACCGCATTGACTGCACGACTCGATGCCCGCGCGGTTGACCCGGGAGTCGTTGCGTTGCGGGAGTCCATGCTGACCATGGTTGATGATGAGGTCGCTCGGTTACCCAAGGGCCGGGCATTGACCGCTGATGATTGCGCCCAAGCTCTACGCAGACTCACCACCAGGTTGCTCCATGCTCCCTCAACACGCGCTCGCCAGGCAGCAGCGGCGGGCCGTTCCGACCAATACCTCGATGCCTTGAACGAGCTTTATGGGATTGATCCTAGGGCGGTAGAACCCTCGTGACAGATGCCCTGAGCCCCTATTCCGCCGTACTCCTAGCCTCCTATGGTGGTCCGCGTCGGCCTGAGGATGTTTTGCCATTCATGCGTAACGCCACATCAGGTCGAGGTGTCCCTGATGAGCGCCTCTTGGAGGTGTCCCAGCATTACCATCTTTTTGGGGGTCGCTCCCCCATCAATGAACACAACGAGGCACTTGCCAGCGCCCTGGCTGAGGAGCTGGCACGGCGCGGCACCCCACGTCCAGTAATGATCGGCAACCGGAACTGGACCCCCTTTGTTCGCGATGCTGCTGCCGAGCTCAAGAAGGCCGGCCATGATCAGGTGCTGGCGCTCACCACCGCTGCATATTCCTGCTATTCAGCATGCCGCCAATATCGTGAGGACCTCGAGGCAGCCATGGCTGACGTGCCCGGGGTGCAGATCGATAAAGCTGGCCCCTACGCGGAGCGGGAGGGTTTTATCCATGCCAACGCTGATGCTCTCGTCGAGGCCCTCGGTCGATTGCGCCGGGCCCTCCCCACGGGGCCAGTGAAGGTCTTGTTCGTCACCCACTCTATCCCCACGGCAATGAACGCAGTCTCCGCCGATGGCTCGCCAGAACTTCGCTACGATGCCCAACATCTAGCAGTGGCGGCCAGAATCGTCGCTGCTGCGGAACCCCTGCTGGGGGAATCCTTGGACTGGGAGTTGACCTATTGTTCGCGTTCGGGCAGCCCGCATGTGCCGTGGCTGGAGCCCGATATCAATGACCGAATCGCTGAGTTGACTGGCGTTGCGGGTGTCGTCGCCGCTCCAATGGGATTCATCAGTGATCACATGGAGGTGGCCTACGACCTGGATACTCAGGCACGGGACACCGCCGAAACCGCAGGAATGGTCTATGAGCGGGCGGCGACGGCAGGGACTCATCCCGCCTTCGTCTCAGCGCTAGTAGATCTGCTAGTGGAACACGCTGCAGTCACCCGCGGCGAGGCCACATTCCCCAACCATCCGTGCCTGACCGATAGCACGCGATGTTGCCGACCCCACTGAAATCTGGAGACCCAAGATGCATAGCTCGTCGATGCCCGTTGACCCCCGCGATACACCCATTCCGCCTGAAGAGGTCAACGCCAAGCCCCACTATCTGATGTATTCGGTGTTCCACACCATCGCACCCCTCGATCAGATCGACGCGGCACGCGTAGAACAAGACGTCATTGATACCGGTGTCACCATCCGCGGCTGGTATGACATCGGCGGATTCCGTGCGGACGCAGACTTGTTGATGTGGACGCTGTCTGAAGACCCCGCTCAGTTGCAGGCGGCCTACCATACCTTCCGAGCCTCACAGCTGGGGCTGAACCTTGAGCCAGTGTGGAGCTGTATCGGTGTTCATCGCCCTGCGGAGTTCAACCGTGGCCATACCCCGTCGTGTTTCTCCGGTATTGCTCCGCGCCCGTGGCTGTGCGTCTATCCCTTTGTGCGCAGTTACGACTGGTACTACCTCGACGATGCGCATCGCTCGAAGATGCTGGCCGAGCATGGTCGGGCAGGTCGGGAATACCCGGATGTGTTGGGATCCACCGTCTCAGCCTTCGCATTGGGAGACTACGAATGGCTGCTCGGTTTTGAGGCTGATGAATTACACCGTCTCACCGACGCGATGAGGCATCAGCGCAACGCTGAGGCGCGTCTCCATGTCCGGGAGGAAACCCCATTCTTCACCGGACCCCGCGTCGATTTGGCAACCTGGATTGAGCGTCAACCTCATTGAGATTGACGCTCACCCGGCGACTACCCCTCGATGACACGACGCAAATGCGCCAGGACCTCTTCGGGGGAGTAGTCGTCGATATATCCAGCAACTGGCCAGCCGGCGCGATCCAATACCTTGGCCGCTGAATCCCCCACGGCGAAGACCTGGACATCGGGATTGTGGCCAAGCAACTTGCCCACTGCGATGGCATTGGAGCCTGAGGTGATGATCACCACATCGAAGGCGTTCTCCTGCCACAGCTCCAGCAGATCGGTTGGCGCTTCGGGCAGTAGCTGCATGGTGTAAACGGGGATGAGCGAAGCATTCCAGCCCTTCGCTTGGAGACCTGCAACAAAGCCTGGGGCCAACAGCGCCGAACCGGGAACCAGCACCTTGCCCTCACCCTCGGGCCAGATCTCTAGCAGCGCATTCACTCCGGCGGCGCCTTCTGGACACAGGTCAACCTCGTAACCCAGTTCACGAACCGCCTCGGCGGTTCCCAGCCCAACAGCTGCTACTTTCACCCCTTCGGGAAGGGTCCATCCCAGCTCGGCGATACTGTTCACTGCCCGAACAGAGGTAAAGGCGACCCAATCAGCCCCTTCGAGAGTCGAGCTCACAGCCAGGACTTGGAGCCGCTGCAACATGACTGAGGTGACATCCAGACCATGCTCGCGCAGCCCCTGGGCCATCCGCCCCTCCTCTCGAGGCACCAGGATCCGCGCCTTGCTCAGTTGAGTGACGCGACGACGCGACTCCTCGCTGCCCTCCGCAGCGGCTGGGAGGGGTTCTCGACCCAGTTCTTCTGCTCCCTTGGCCTTGAGATAGGCCGCGGCACGGCGGGCAGTACGCACCGCGTGATATTCCGAGGTTGGCATGCCCATCTGTACGGTGAGCCCCTTGGACCCGTCGTGAGGGATGACCGCCACGGTGAGGCTGAGTACGCCTTCACGTTTTGCCCGGGCAGCAACCGAGACTGCCTCACTGACCTCCAGGGCTGCCCGAGCGGCTCGCTCGGCCATCACACAGACCCGGCTGTCGGCATGATCGAGTTCGCTGAGGATTTTCACCAACTCCGTATCCTCAATGCGGCATTCCAAACCGGTAGCTCCCAATCCAGCTTCCGGCCAAATATCGAGATACTCGGTGACCGCATCCAACCGTCCGACGGCCTCGAAGTCCGCGGCCCCGGCAACAACGGCATCCAACTCACCTGCTGCCACCTTGTCCATGACCTCAATGAGTTGACCGGGGGTGCGTTCGATGAAGGTCAGGCCTGGGTTGAGGGCTGTCAGTTGCACCCGACGCAACATCGAGCGGGTCGCCACCACCGAGCCCTCCGGCAGTTGACTCAAGGTCAACCCGTCGCGGGCCACTAGCGCATCACGAGCGTCGTTGCGTTTAAGAATGGCAGCGAAAGTGAGCCCCGGCATTTGCTGCCGCGGCACCCGGTGCATGCGATGCACCACAAGATCGAAGTCACCGCGCATCAATCCAAGTCGGAGCTGACCTACCGTCTCTGAATCACCGGCTGCGGGGATCCGCACAACCTGCGCGTGGTGACCCATCTCACGCAACGTATTTGCCACGGCCTCGGTGCGTGCCACATCGACCACGGAGTTTTTGGTGCCCAGGCTGATCTTCAACGTGTCCATCCTCACTGAGTACGACGACGGCGACTTCACCGTCACCCCAAGCCTAGCGGGACCACTACTTAGCTCTCTAGCCAGTCACCCCCAGCTGGCTCTTATGAGTTCGACCCTTGGATTCGGCAGCAACACCCACGCCCAGAAGGCCTTACCACGTGGGCTCGGCAGGAATAGGGGCAGGCCACGATGCCACGAGGCTGGCGCACCCGGTGAGGCAGTCCCCTTCCTCAGCTTGGCTGCCACGGCTGAGGTGCTAGTCCCGCAGCGCATGAGCCACCGGCAGTCGGGATGCCCGCCAGGCTGGGAAACAGGACCCCAATGCGCTGGTTGCCACAGCGGCGATGAGGCCCACAAGACATGCACCCCACGGAAATGCCGGAGCGGCAACCCCGGTTGTCACCGGAATTAGCGAGGGAATGACCACATAGACCACAGCTAGCGCGGTGACGATAGCTGTGGCAGCGACGATAACTCCAGTCAGGATGGAGCTGCCCATCACCAATAAGAACAGATCAGTTTTGCGTGCCCCCACAGCTCGACGCACCACTAACTCACGACGACGCTCCTCCACGCTGGCTAAGCCGACATTGAGAATGCCCAATGCTGCAATCGTGAGCATCACTGCCGAGACCGCAGAGAAGATGGATCGAAGCAGTTCGATCTCCCCTGCCACCTGCTCGGTAGTATCCATACGCATCACCTCTGCCGTTGCTGTCAGCTGTGCGTCAATCAATGCGTCCTCAACGATGCGTTGTACCCGTGCAATATCTGCTTGCTGAGTGGTGATCATCACCGTCGCTGAGGTCTCGTGATTGTTGATTAACCCCATTGCCGCGATGGGTGCATAACCATATGGCTCAGTAGATCCGTCGGCGATGATCGCGGCCACCGTGAAGGAGACTGATTGACTGTCAACTCCCTCCCGCAACCGGAGAATGCAACCGACCGCACACCCAGTCTCGGCTGCGGCTTGTTCGTTCATGACCACCAACGGTGGAAACCTGTGCTCTGAGCTTGGAAGCTGACCAGATACCACGGGCAAGCGACGAATCTTTGTCAGATCGCCGTGGATCCATTCCAGCGGCAGGGAACCCTGACGGCCATCGCTGCTCCACGCGACTTCACCGCCGATGGTGACCACCACCTCCCCATGGTGCCCGGACAGCAGGTCGAGCCTTTCTCCCAGGGTGGTGGCCGATGAGGTGGGATTGGCTGCATCGAGGGTGACGCTAGCTTGCCAGGTGATAGCACGTCCGTTGGCCTGTTCCTCTTTGGCGAGAAGAAGATCACCGGCAACAGCACTCGCTGCTGAGACCAGCACCAAAGAAAGCACCCCCACGAACATGGTGAGGGCCGACAGCGCATTGCGCAGCCGATGATGTTTGAGATCACCCCAAGCAGCACGCACCAATCTCATCACTGTGCACCTCGCCATGGAGTGAGTTGACCGTTACCCAATTCCCATCCTTCGTCCAAGACGCCAGCGATGCTGGGATCATGGGTCACCACCACCAGGCAGGACCCCTCAGCACTGGCAGTTTCTCGAAGCAATTGCAGGATATGAGCACCGGTATCCGTGTCCAGCGACCCGGTGGGTTCGTCTGCAATCAGCACGGCTGGGCGACGTACCAGAGCCCGAGCAATGGCGACCCGCTGCTGTTCACCTCCCGATAGCTGTGTGACCTTGCGTCGGGAAAATCCTGCTAATCCCACCAACTCCAATACCCGCATGGCTTCGATACGCGCCTTGCGTGGCGAGATATCACGCCCGTAGTGGAAGGGCATCACAACGTTATCGAGCACGTTGAGGTGGGAGATCAGCGAGTAATTCTGAAAGACAAAACCGATAGTGTCATTGCGTAGGGCAGCAGCCGCGCTGTCGCTGATCCTGGTCACGTCTCGGCCCAGCAGTCGCAGGGATCCGGCGGTAGGGCGGTGCATCAATCCAAGCAGGGTCAACAAGGTTGTTTTCCCAGATCCTGACCGTCCCAGAATCCCAACGCTGGTGTTCTCGGCCACGGTGAGGCTCACATCAGTCAGGATTCTCAACTCTTGCCCAGAGGGAAGATTCACCACCGATTTCAAGTGCTCGGCTTCGATGACATTTACCATCGGTCAACTCAGGGTCGGAGCGATCGCCAGGACGGTATCGCCTTCGGCTAGGCCGTCGAGGATTTCAATATGTGCTCCGTCAGTTATACCCAATACGACGGAGACCCGCTCATGGCTGCCGTCTGCTGCAACCCGAGTCACCTCGCCAGTACCGACCCGGCCAGCAACAGCGCTGACTGGTAGCAGCAGCGCTGAATCAACCGAACCGGTAGTCAAACCCACTTTCGCGGTTAGCCCAGCGATGACCGGGGCATCCGGCGGCAGCAGACATTCAACGGTGACTCCCGCACCTGGTTCCGCTGCCCCGTCAAGAATGGGAACTGGCTGGCACATCACCCCTGCTGGCCCACCCTCGATGTTGACGCGGCCAGCAACGGTGCCGTCATATAGCCGATACTGCTCCGCCACTGGAACCACGGTGCGGACTCCGAATCCTTGATAGGACACCGTTGCTATTGGAATTCGCGCTGCCACCTCGGTGCTATCGGGTACCAGCAGTTCCCCGATCCGCCCTGATGCTGGTGATGTGATGGGCTCACCATTGAGAGTTCCCATTGCAAGATCTTCGCTGACCTGCATATCGGGAGCCAGGTCCTCCTTCCAGGTCAGCTGGCCCGCCGTTGGCGCTTCGATGACGAATTGGGGGTTTGCGGTGACGACGCCCGGGACCACCAGCACTGAGGTAATTGGTCCCCGTTGCACCCTCACCGTTGCGGGTTCATCTACTGGCTCGGGCTGTTGATCCACTGTGGTGCCCCCACAGCTGACCAGCAGCATTGCGCTGATTACACTGAGGAATCGCTTCACTGCACACTCCCCGAACAGTTGGCTTCACTCTCACGCTGAAAGTAGGTTGGGTCGCCAAGTTGAGCAGCCGCTAAGCCCTCCTCAAAGGGAACCTGAATGCTTTGGTAATCCCAGTCCCGCTGATAGGTCTCGGTTTCTTGAACAGCCGCGATCATCTGTAACGCATCCTCAGCAGCCTCAGGAGAGCTGACCCGCAACCTCAACCACTCCAGCACCCACGAGCAATACCAATAATGGACTGCATCTCCAGCCCCCACTCCCTGCTCATAGGAGTCGGAAGAATCAACTAATGAAGACATCTTCTCGGGGAAGGAATAGCCAGAAGGTAATTGCAATTCAGCCAGGGTATCGCGGTATTCCTGCTGCGCCTCCTCCGGCGTCAAGAACACCTGGCTTGGCACGGCCTGAGGCTGCGGATCCTCCTCAACCGCAGGCGTGCAGGCAACCGCCCCGGCAGCTAGAGCGGCGGTCAACAACACTCTCATCCACATGTCGGCAGAGTTTATCAAAGAAATATTTGTACGACCCTTGCCACGACTAAGAGACGGCTGATAACTTAACCTCGGGAGCCGAAAGGAAACCCCAATGAAGAGTTTTCAGCAAACCACTATCCGACTCCTCGTGGCCCTCACGCTCAGCCTCAGCCTGGCTCTGGGGGCTTCACCAATCGCCAATGCCGCCTCGCTGAAAGTGAGCGGAACAGTCAACTGCAATGGAAGCACGACCACGTACACCAAGGTGCGGTCAACCGGCTCGGCATACCGGAAGGTGGAAATCCACGTCACGGACTTCACCAAGTATCACTGGACCAGCTGGGGAGTCAAACAAAACGTGACAGGAACCCACCTCAGCGCGTTGATCGTGAAATCGGGCAGGACTACGACCTCCCGTCTGGCAACCCCGGTGACCCCTTGGGCCACGATCATGGGCGCTGACTACGTCGCCCAGACACGATTTAGGATCCGTGCTTCCATGGTCACCCATCATCGCGGCACCTGCGACTCTAGTTGGGGAGGAACTCTCCACTACTGAGGTAGGTGATGGGAAGCGTTGAGTAGGGTGCCGCTGAACGCTAGATTACCCCCATTCCACACCTCGTCAACCCTCCTCTGAGAACGGTGGGTGGCCCCAAAGTCTCCCGCCTACGGCCACCCACCGTTCGCCTCACTATATGACAAGACTTGAATCAGCGGTGCGCCCAAAGCCAATGCTGTTGAGTCGTTCGTGACCTTGACCGCGACAATCACATTCCATACGGCGCTGTCACTGACGCGGGGCTACCCGAGTTCCACACGCAGAACTTTCGAGTCGAAACACAATGAAGGATCAGGCTCGCCGCCAGTGTCTTAGCGATCCTTCTGACAACACCGTAGCCGCTGAGGCGAAATCATGATTCACGGCACATCCGCGATTCGAGCTCATATCGAATATCGGCAGGCAATTCGACCGGAGACATCTTGTGATCTGCCGCCACCAGGATGGTTCTTCCCCGAGCGAAGGCGATTCCATCGGTGGGGTTGAAAATCTCTGAGCTGAGGGTCACTGAGGTTCGCCCGACCGCAGCAGGTGCGGTGCGGACCGCATAGGGTTCAACCCGATAACCGATTTGATTGACATAGTCCACGTCCTGACGGGCTATCAACCAATGCAGCTGGGAGCCAGCCACTCCGGCACGGGCCATGCCTGGATGCCAGGAGGTGGTAGCGGTGATCCGGGCTTGCATCAGATAGTCGAACACTTTGACGTTGTTGACATGCCCATAGGAGTCCAGATCCGACCAGCGCACCGGGCAGGGGGTCACCGTGCCGAATCTGGCGAGGTCTGGGGTGCGTAGGTTCCGCAACGGTTCCACATCGATGGCATAACGCCCCAGCCACTCCCGGTCGGCCAACCCGAGCCGGGTAGGTCGTTGGCTGTCGAAATCGAAGGGACACAACACGGTTCGAGCCTGAGCCACCCGGGTAGCGTCTTGAAATATCTCATATGCAACCTCGAACCGGGCACCACCCAGTTGGGAAATCCCCAACTCCGCGATGATCCCGGCCTCGGAGTACCCGATGGCCGCCTCATAACGCACTTGATGGCTGACCACCACCACGCCGTTATCGAGCAACTCCGAGCACGGGCCAGCCCGAAAGAACGCGGCCCGCGCCTCCTGCAGATAGTCCACCACCAGGGCATTGTTGACATGCCCCTGAGCATCCAGATCCGACCAGCGCAGCGGGATCTGTATCCGAAACATCTCAAACCTCGGCGTCGTAGAGGGATTCAACGATCTTGGCGTATCTGCCCATCACCGCAGTCCGCCGGATCTTCATATTGGGGGTGACGCCATCGTTATCGACGGTCAATTCGTGGTCGAGGATGGCGAACCGTTTGACGGTTTCCCACCTCTCCAACCGAGCATTGACCTTGTCCATCTGCCGCTCAATCGATGCCCGAATCTCTGGACGCTGAGTCAATTCCGCGTAACTGAGATGCCCCAGTGACCTCTTGTCAGCCCACGTTTGCAGCATCTGTGGATCCAGCACAATCAGAGCAGAACAGTATTTACGGCCATCCCCCACAGCAACGGCCTGGGACACATAGGGGATATTCGCGGTGATAGCCCCTTCCACCTTCTGTGGCGCGATGTACTTACCGCCAGAGGTTTTGAACAGGTCTTTCTTGCGATCGGTGATCGTTAGATTGCCTTCGGCATCGAAGTGACCCAAATCACCAGTGTGATACCAGCCGTCCTGGATGGCTTCGGCTGTCTGGTCTGGCAGCTTGTGATATCCCGGGGTGATGATCGGGCCGCGCAGCAGCACCTCGCCGTCGGCTGCAAGTTTCGTTTCAATACCTGGCATAACCTGCCCGACGGTGCCGAAACGAGGCTGAGTGGGAACATTGAGGAACGCGATCGCCGAGGTTTCGGTGGAGCCATAGCCCTCGACGATCAACAACCCCGCCGAGTAGAACCACTCTTGAACCTGATGGGACAGCTTGGCTGAACCCGAAATCATGAACTTCATGCGGCCTCCGAGCTTGTCCTTGAGCTTGGAGAAGACCAGTCTGTCAGCGATCCCATACTTAACCGCCAAGCGTTTCGGCATCGGTTTGCCTGCCAACCGATAAGGCCGGGAATCGCGACCAACAGCGAAGGCCCAACGGGCGATCCTCCCTTTGACTCCGGTGCTGCTGGTCATCACCGCAGCCCGCACCTTCTCAAAGATCCGGGGCGCCCCACACATGAAGGTGGGTTGAACCTCCCCCAGTCCTGCGACAATCCGGTCAATCCGCCCATCCACCGCTGAGGCGAATCCGTAGGCCAACTGACAGGCAATCAACGCCTTGCCAAACACATGACTGAGTGGAAGCCACAAGTACTGCAGATCGGTGTGGTCAATAATCCGCCAGTGTCTGGTCCCCGCCCCCTCATAGACCCAGGATGCGTGATTGAGTCTGACCCCCTTGGGTTGGCCCGTCGTGCCAGAGGTGTAGATCAACGTCGACAGGGTGTCATGGTTAGTTGACGCAATGGCAGCATCGACAACCCCCGGATCACGATCCAGCAATTCCGAGCCCAGCTGTTTGAGTTGTTCATAGGAGATCACTCGCTCATCCAGTTCCACCCCGGCTGTGTCTATGACGACGATGGTGTGGATGGCCTCCCGCAGCGAGCTACTAGCCTCCAGCTTGGCCAGTTGAGCGGCATTCTCAACCACAGCAACGACAGTTTCGGAGTCGGTGAGGATGTACTCGACATCGCCGGCTGCGGTATTGGGATAAACCGTCGTGGTGGCACCGGCAGCACAGGCAACAGCCAGATCCAGGAAAATCCACTCGAGGCGAGTCGTGGCGATAATGCCGACGCGCTGCTCCTTCTTCAGCCCCCGAGCCAACAGACCGGCAGCCAGTTGGTCAACCATCACCCGAGACTCTGCCCACGTCCATGAGGTCCACTGATTGGGGCCTTGGGGGGCGCGATCAGGCTCCATGAAGGCCAGCGAGTTCGGTGTGGCAGCAACACGGTTGCGATACATATCGCCCACCGAGGTGGCGTAGTTGAGCAGTTCCTGCGTGAGGCTCATTGGTGACTCCTTCGAGATGCGGCAGCGAGCCTACTAAAAGCGCCCCATTCGAGCATCCTTGTGTAGTGCCCCGTCGAATCCCACTACGATAACTCCGGTGAGTGCGGTGCAGTGGCTTGATGATCAACAACAACAGATATGGCGTGCCTGGTTACGCGCCACCCATCGTGTCAATAGTTACCTTGACGCTGATCTGCGACGGGCCGGAGTCGATTTGGCCGAGTACGAGATCCTGGTGTCACTGTCAGAGGCACCAGGGCAGCAGTTACGCATGAGCGACCTGGCGGCAGCTGTCAGCCAGTCCCGCTCCCGGCTGACCCACACCGTCAAACGCCTGGAAAGCCGCGGCTTGGCTGAGCGGACCACCTGCGCGGAGGACGGCCGTGGGGTGTTGGCAGTGTTGACCCCGGCAGGATTCGAATTTCTCAAATCCATCGCCCCGGGGCATGTGGCTGCCGTGCGGCGGATCATGATTGATGCGATCCCACCAGATGATCTGGTGGCGATGGGTCGGGCCTGCGAGGCGATCTTGGCTGTTCCTAACGAGCAGGAGTGAACGTGAACCCTGTCCAGCTCCTTCGAGCGGCGCTGGGTGATGAGGCCACAATCGTGGATGATTCGACGTTGACTAGGGGCATGTACTCCTCCGACGCGTCGCTCTATCGGGTTCCGCCCCAGGCAGTGGCGAGACCCAAATCGCGGGAGCAACTCATCACCGTTGTCCGTGCGGCATTGGACTGTGGTCTACCGATCACGGTCCGCGGTGCAGGCACCTCCTGCGCAGGTAACGCTGTTGGTCCTGGGCTGGTCATTGATGTCGCCACCCATCTCAACCGCATCCACCACATCGATGAGCAACAGCGAATCGCTGTCATCGACCCTGGGGTGGTCCAAGAATCCCTCCAAAACGCTGCAGCTCCCTTCGGACTGCGGCTAGGCCCCGACCCCTCAACCTCCTCACGATGCACGGTCGGCGGCATGATCGGTAACAATGCCTGCGGCCCCCGCGCCCTAGGCTATGGCCGGATGGCCGATAACGTCGTGTCCTTGGAGATCATTGATGGCTCCGGTCAGCTGCGGCAACTCGGAACCGACGAGTTCCCGGAATTGAAGGCCCTCGTCTTAGCCAATCTGGGGATTATCCGCACCGAGTTTGGGCGTTTCTTCCGTCAGGTCTCTGGCTATTCGCTGGAGCACCTCTTACCGGAGAAGGGCTTTGACGTGGCCAAGTTCTTTGCAGGCTCTGAGGGAACCCTCGGCATTATCACTCAGGCGACGGTGAAACTGACGCCCGATCCGTCGCATCGACTCATGGTGGCGCTGGGGTATCCGTCGATGGATCGGGCCGGAGACGACATCTCACGGCTCTTGAAATTCAAACCCACCGCCTGTGAAGGCCTAGACAAACGGATCGTCGATGTTGTGATCCGTAAGCAAGGTGTCGCGGCTGTTGGGGAACTCCCCCAAGGTGAAGGTTGGATGTTCGTCGAATTAGCTGGTGAGGACCCTGCCGAGATCCGCACCCGCGCTGAGTCAATGTTGGCGGAGGCTGCAACCAAGGCTGGCTGGATCGTCGAAGACCCCACCCAAGCGGCATCGCTGTGGAAGCTGCGTGCTGACGGCGCCGGATTGGCTGGGGTTTCACTAGCCAAGCCCGCCTACGGCTCCTGGGAGGATGCGGCTGTCCCGCCAGAACGACTAGGCGATTATCTACGCGACTTCGAAGCGCTCCTGGCTAAGCATGGATTGCATAGCCTGCCCTATGGACACTTTGGCGACGGCTGTGTTCATGCTCGCATCGACTTCCCCTTCGACGAGGCCGACGGCCGGGCGCGATACCGAGCCTTCATGCTGGAGGCTGCGGAGATGGTGGCCTCCCATGGCGGATCTATGTCGGGGGAACATGGCGACGGTCGGGCCCGCTCCGAGCTGCTACCCAAGATGTATTCCCCTCAAGCGTTGACCCTGTTTAGCCAGGTCAAGGCACTCTTCGACCCAAACAACCTGCTCAATCCGGGGGTGTTGGTTGATCCAGCTCCCACCGATGAGAATTTGCGGATGGTGGCGGCGACGAGTTCGCCGCTGAACCTGGAAGATCCCCTTTTCGTCACCCAAGTCCACCAGTGTTCCGGGGTGGGTAAATGCCTGGCCAATAACACCGGTTCTGGTGGGGTGATGTGCCCGTCCTATCAGGCCACACGCAATGAAAAGGACGCCACCCGAGGTCGAGCCCGAGCCCTCCAGGAGATGGTCAACGGCTCACTGATCACCAATGGCTGGCGCTCCCCGGAGGTCGCCGAGGCCCTCGATCTGTGCCTGTCCTGCAAGGGTTGTTCCCGGGATTGCCCCACCGGCATTGACATGGCCGCCTATAAAGCCAGAGTGACCTACGAACGACTCAAGGGACGGCTGCGGCCTCGCAACCACTACTCCTTAGGCTGGCTCCCCCGCTGGGGCCGACTGATCACAAAGCTGCCGGGTTTGGGATCGCTGATCAATATCGTCGGCAACACCCCCGGCCTATCGCGGGCCTTGAAATGGGGTGCCGGAGTGGATTCGCGACGCCAAATCCCACGATTTGCTTCCCGATCTGCTCGCCGCCGCACATCGCTGCCCCAGGGCGGATCTAAGGGTCCGGTGCTGATCTGGGTCGATTCCTTCAGCGACTGTTTTGAATCTCATTCCTTCGCAGCGATAGTGCAGGTACTAGCCAGGCTCGGGTACGAACCACAGGTGCTCAACGACGTCGCCTGCTGTGGGCTGACCTGGATCTCCACGGGTCAACTCGATGGCGCTCGTCGTCAGCTCACCCGAGCAGCTGCGGTTTTGGCCCCCTATGTACGGCAATCCATCCCGATTGTGGGTGTGGAGCCCAGTTGTACTGCCGTGTGGCGTTCAGATGCTCCTGAGTTGTTGCCCCACGACAGCAACGTTGCAACGTTGAACGGCGCGGTGCTGACCTTGGCCGAGTTCCTCAGCCGTGACAAAGACTTCCAGGTACCTGACCTGACCGGTCACACCATCGTCGCCCAGCCACACTGCCACCACGCCTCCGTGATCGGCTGGCAGGCCGACCACTCGCTGCTCAAAGCTACCGGTGCCCAGCTCATCAGGGTGGGTGGCTGCTGTGGCCTGGCCGGCAACTTCGGGGTCGAGATCGGTCACCACGAGGTGAGCGTCGCAGTTTTCGAGCATGATCTCGGCCCCGCCGTCTCGGCCCACCCGGATGCCATCGTGTTGGCCGACGGTTTCAGCTGCCAAACCCAGCTCAAGGGCCTGGCCGACCGGGATTCGATGAGCCTCGCCGAGCTACTGGCCACCCACCCGGCCTAGCTACCGCGCCGGGTTGCCTTGGATGGTTGCCCGCCATCTTGCTTGTGCGACCCTAGCCCCGCCGCGAGGCGGCGGGAGCCTCCGCCCT
>JBHAEB010000050.1:0-20407 GCA_041855345.1 Arachnia sp.
GCCCTACATGAAGCCACTGTGGTGGGCGACACCGTCGGTGACCCATATAAGGACACCAGTTCGGTTGCCCTCAACCCAGTGATCAAGTTCTCAACCCTGTTTGGGCTGCTCGCTGTGGAGTTGGCGGTCGCGATCTCGGCCCAGGGCTCGACGACCCTCACCCACGTGTTGGCTGCCGTCTTCCTAGTGATCGCGGTTTACTTCGTCTACCGCTCCTTCTACGGTATGCGGATCGGTGAACGCATCGAGGACATCGCAGGCTGAGCGTCGTTTCAACTCTCGAACCGGCACCATGGGGTTCTCAACCCTGGGTGCCGGTTCTGCGCTGACCCACCATCTATGGAACAGTAGAGCCAAACCATTCACCAAGAGCACAAGTAAGGACTTGCTATGAGCAACCCGCAGTACCCGGGGGATCCGCAAAACCCCTACACCAATGACCCGCAGGCCGCTAACCAGTGGGAAGCGCAGCCTCAGGCCAACAGCTCCTGGGAGCAATCCCAGCCCACCGGCAATGTGTGGAACCAGCAGGCAACCAACGCCTGGGGTCAGCAACCAGCCGCACCGCAGGGTGGTTTCCAACCTCCAGTGAACACCAACGATGCCAAGGGTTTCCTCGGGGCCTTGTTTGACTTCAACTTCGCTAACTACATCACCAACAAGGTGATCAAGGTCGTCTACATCATCTCGACCGCGGTGGTCGCGATTTCCCTGCTCATACTCCTGATTACGGCATTCCAGACCGGGAATGCCCTGTCGATCGTGCTCGCGATCCTTCTGCTCCCGATCATCGGCATCCTCATGCTCGTCTGGGTCCGGCTCAGCCTTGAGGTAGTCCACGCGATTATCCGGATCTCGGAGGATGTCCACGAGCGACTGCCCCGCGCCTGATCCCACTGTCGGATGCGCCGGGTCACCGGGTAGGTTTGTTCCGTGATTACGGTTCGGACCATCGGTGCCTCGGCGCATTTGACGTTTATAACTCAACGCGGCCACGCCAGCTTCCTGCAATTGCCTGCCTGGGGTGAGGTGAAGCCCGAGTGGGACAGCGAGTGCGTCGGTTTCTTCGACGAGGAGGAGATGGTCGGTGTCGGTTTGATTCTGTACCGGCAACTACCGAAACTACGCCGCTGGCTCGCCTACCTGCCAGAAGGGCCGGTGCTGGATTGGGAACGCCCCGATATCACCGATCACCTCAATGCCCTGATCGCCCATGCCAAGCGACGCAAGGCCTTCGCGGTTCGGATCGGCCCTGCAGTGGTTCACCGTCGCTGGCTAGCTGGCACCGTCAAGGAAGCCATCGCAGATCCGACGATCACCGCACTATCCCAGGCCGTACCCGATGAAACGACCCGGATTGGCACCCGCTGGCTACGAACCCTGGAACACGATGGCTGGCGGCTGCAGGGCGAGGGCCCAGGATTCGCCGCTGGCCAGCCCAAATTCAACTACCAGTTGCGGTTGGCTGATGAGTCAGGCCCGTTCAGCGACGAAACCCTGCTGAAGAATATGAACCAGCTATGGCGTCGCAATATCAAGAAGGCCGACAAGATGGGGGTCACCGTCACCGCAGGTACCCGAGCCGATCTGGCCCGATTCCACGAGATCTACCTAGAAACTGCGCAGCGTGATCACTTCACCGGCCGCGGTCTCGACTATTTCGAGCGCATGTGGGATGCACTGAACACTGAGGAACCAGACCGGATGCGGGTCTACCTCGCCGAGCATGAGGGGGACCTGGTGGCGGCCACCACCTTCATCCGGGTTGGCAGCCACGCCTGGTATTCCTATGGCGCCTCCACCACCGCCAAACGGGAGGTGCGTGGCAGTAACGCCATTCAGTGGCGGATGATGCGCGATGCCCGGGATCTCGGCGCCACCGTCTACGATCTGCGGGGCATCACCGAAGGCCTAGCAGCCGACGATCCCGAAATTGGCCTGATCCAGTTCAAGGTGGGTACTGGCGGCGAGGCGGTGGCCTACCTAGGGGAATGGGACAAGGCCATCAATCCGGTGCTGTATTTCGCCTTCCAGCAATACATGAAGCGACGGTGATATGAGCCTCACGCTAACCATCAACACTCGATCCTGGCGGGACCATGTGCGCGCCATCCACGAGGAATTTCCCGGGCTGGTTCCCGTCGCTAAGGGCAATGGCTATGGTTTCGGCCTCGACCTCCTCGCCCAGGAAGCGCAACGCCACAACGACGACTGCCTAGCCGTCGGCACAGTCCACGAAGTCGCTGCCGTAAGGGCAGGCGGCTGGGATCGTGACATCTTGATCCTCAGCCCGTGGCGTCCCTTCGATGCCGCTGCCACCGCGGTCGTGGAGGATCCCAAAATCATTACCGTGGTGTCGCGGCTTGAGGATCTCGACGAGTTGCAGCGGGTGTACCCACGTGCCCGCGTGGTGGTGGAGTTACGCACATCGATGCATCGACATGGGATCCCCGACACCCAGATCAGCCAGGTAGAAACCGGGGCATTGAGTTTTGAGGGCTGGACCCTGCATCTGCCCTTGAAACCCGCCCTGGCTGAGGCCAAACAGCTCGCCTCGCAGGCCATCAGCCATCAACGTGGTGCGGTGTGGGTGTCCCATCTCAGCAGCGGCGACTACCGCAAACTGCGTACCCATCTGGGGGTTCGCACCCGGATGAGGATGGGCACCAAACTGTGGCTGGAGGCCCCTGGGGCGCTGACAACCACCGCGACCGTCTTGGACATTCATAGGGTGACCCGGGGCACCCGGTATGGCTACCACCAAACTCGCGCAAATCGCGACGGCTGGTTAGTGGTGTTGAGCGGCGGTACCGCCCACGGCATCGCCCTGGCGGCCCCACCGTCGCTGAAATCGCTGCGGCAGCGGGGTGTCACGATGGCCCAAGGAGTGATGGACGCGGTGGGTTATAGCCGGTCACCATTCACTATCGGTGGCCGGAAACCCCCATTCGCGGAACCCCCGCATATGCACGCCTCACTCGTTTTCGTGGGCGGTTCACAACCGGGGGTGGCTATCGGCGATCAAGTCCCGGTCACCGTCCGGCTCACCACCACCACCGTCGACGAGATCCTCTGGAACTAATTCCAAGCATTGCCAGCCATTCGGGGTCCGCAAAGTCAACACCCCCCGGCGGTAACTCACCGGATAGGTCAGAGAATCCGGCATGGGGATGGTGAATTCCAGTTCGGGCTGGTCGGGATCCCATATCAGGACATCCCCTAGGCCGGCACCAACGACCCGCGACTGCCCCGATGGATCGGTGCCCACCACCACATGCTCCACCTCATCACTACGTTCAGCCTGCCACGGCACTTCACCGGTGTCGGGGTCGAGGCGATGGATCCCGGTATTGTGGCAACCCGCCAGCAGCCAGACCCGGTTCTCGCGAGGCAGGACCGCGAGCGAAAGCACAAAGTTGCCTAGATCAAAGCGACGGACCTCGGTCCCGGTTGCGAGATCCCAGATGATCACAAGGCCGTCATAGCCGCCGGTGGCTAGGCGAGTGACACCGTCGTGGGTGAACACCGCCGCTGCCTCCACCTCTTCGCGGTGTCCGGCCAAGGCCACCGGATCACCTGGTGTCAGATCCCAGATCAAGACCTGGGAATCATCGCCGCAGGTGACCAGTCGTGGTCCCGGGAGCACGGCCATAGCGTTGATCCCATCTGGGTGCTCACCCAGAATCGTGAGCGGTCGCCCCGTGGTTCGATCCCACAGCCCAAGGATCGAGTGCTCGGCGATGGCCATGACTTCCCCGTTGTCGCCAGTGGTGAAACAGGCGCTGGCCCCTTCGAGCCACAGCTGCCTATCGCGGGCGATCAGATCGGCCTCCCGGGTGCCGGCCTCGGTATCCCACACCGCAATCTGCTCATCGTAGGGTTCAGCACGGATCGCCACCCGTGGCGAGCCATCGGGGGCGGTACACCAGACCACAACGGAGTAAGGGAACTCACCTGGTATAGCCTCGTGACGCAGCCGCCAGCGTGAAAAGTCAGTCACAGCTGACTCTCCCGTGGCTGGGCGCAGCGCAATGCCCTCACCGCGACAGCCACAGCAAAACCGATGTGGAATAGCGTCGCTAATACATAGAGTCCCGGGTTGCCGCTGCGGGCGTAATTAAGGTGCCCAGCCAGATAGCCCCATACCGCTGCCCAGTAGCACACCTCCACGACGGTGAAGGTCACTAGCCAGCTGCGGGGCACTCGGGCAACCAGTATCGCCAGCAGCAACCACAATGCGGTCTGCGGGGTGTATTCGGCGCCAAGGGCCACCGTGAGAAAAACAAAGACCACCAACCAGCCACCCAACTGGGGGTCGCGCTGGGTGATATAGGCCCAGGCGATCACCGCAATCAGGGCAAATCCAGTCACCATGAGGGCGAAAGAGCCCGCAGCCCGCCAGTGGAAACCGAACACCTGCGGGAGGAAATACAGCGACCCATAGCCTGCCTCACCATTGAGGACGGTGCCGTAATAATCGGCGAGGGCCTGCCACTGTTGGATTGCCAGCGGCAGGTGGATCACCACGATGGTGCCCGCCACACCCGCGGCATATCTCACCAGATCGCGCCACCGGCTCTGCAAGGCCAGGTGCACCAACACCGCCAGGATGATGGGCATTGCCATCAGCCCCGCCCCGAAGGCCAAACCTAGAGCGATCGCACCTTCCACCAGCAGCCCACGGATCACCAGCAGGAGGCCAAGTGCCGCCAACCCCACCCCAAGAAGGTCATAGGACACCAGCCCGGCAGCCAACACCACCGGGGAGGCGGCTGCCGCCATGCCATACCAGGTCCGCCACCTCCCCTGCTGTGAGTCCTCCCCTAGGAAACTCATGCACAGCACAAACCCCAGGAAGCCGACAAACAACAGCACCGCGACGACACCGAAGTAGAGCTGAGCCCCGTCGAGCTGTCCCTGCATATCCAAGGTCTCAGCCACCGGCGCACCAAAGAGCTTGGCCAGGAAGGTCGCGAGGAGCAACACCATCCCCAGCAGCGGCGGATAGGCCATCTGATCACCGCCAAAGGGAAGCGCCCCTAGGCTGAGACCACCGCTGCTCCATGTCAATGGAATATCGGAGTAGCACAGCCGAATATAGGTATTAATTGGGTTGGCGGCTGAGGTTTGCACACAAGGCAGCTGCCGCACCACCAAAAGCAGATAGGTACCGGTCGCCACCAGAATCGTCCACGCCAGCGGGTTGAACCAGATCCCCCGCCGACGGGCGTGTCTGCCAAGCGGACCGCCTAGTCCTTCCAGCAACGCGCTCTCCATGCCCCTACCTTAGGGCTAAGAGCGAGCACCGATGCCGACGATTGGGCACCCACTGTGGCCGATTCGCCACAACACTGCGCCTGGGGGCAGCTCCCGGGTTACCATGCCTCATGACGACCTCGCACTCATTGGCAGCCCTCATCGCTGCGCTTCTGTTTTTGAGTGGGGTCAGTTTAACCTTCGTTGCCAAGGCGGAACCATCCGTACCACAGGACTGCGTAGTCACTGACGAGTACGGATCCCAAACCTGGATCGGGGACCTTCCCGAACCTGTCCGAGCAGTCGGAAACGCCCTCCAGGAGTTCGCAGACTCCTATCCCCACCTGGTCACCGGCGTCGCCTACTGCTCCCACTACGAAGCAGTGACCATCTACGTCAAAGAGCACCACCCCGCTGTCGACGAACACGTCGCCACAATCCAAGACGGGAACCCGCAGATCCCCGTCTATACCATCGAGGTCGGCGCCTCCCTGGAGGACATCATGCTCGCCATCGACTCCATCGACCTGACTGCTGAGGCTAGGGCGCCAATCGTCGCGATCATGCCAGATCCCTCCCATGGCGGGATTGCGATAGCCGTTGATGTCTCGCGCACCCAGATAGGCTCCAACTCCCAGCTAAACCACGACGCCTTAGTAGCCGAACTCGAACTTGAGCAGATCACCCTCCCCATCCGCTTCGAACCCGGCAGCCCCGTTCAAGAGACAACCACCACAGCTAAGGATTCAACTCCAGAGATGTGAGTCTCCCTCAACATCCCCCTGGGCCTGGGCGCTACTCCCCCAACCAGGCCTCAAGTCGATCTATCAAGGGATCGGCTAGGTCGCGCCCTCGTAAGGCGCTCAACCAATCGGATGGGATAGCACCTAGGCCATGCACCAGCCCTGCGATGCCACCAGCGACGCAGGCGGTCGTGTCGGTGTCGTGTCCCAAGGCGATGGCCGCTCGGACCACCTCCTCATAACTGGCACCAGTAACGTTGAGCCGCACCGCAGCCCGGAAGGTATCGACCACATAGCCGGACCCACCCAGATCAAAGTCAGCATCCTCGGGCCAGACCCGGGCATCGAACTCATAGACCTGCGCCGAGGCCGCCCCATGTACCGCATGGAATGCTGCCACTGCGTCGTCGAATCCTTCCTGGGGTGAGGCTCCAGCCAGGAGGCGTCGCACCCACAACGAATAGACCTGACAGCACACGATCGATCTCAGATGGGCATGGGTGACCCGAGACGACGCAGCCGCATCCGCACACAGTTCGGCATCTGTTCCCCGATGCCACAGCCCCAGGGGCAGCACCCGCATCAACGACCCATTGCCGTTGGCGCGGTCATCACTGGCTCCGGCTTCAAGGGCCGGCACACCTCGCCGCAGCGCCAAGAGAGCCTTCGCCGTCTGGATCCCCACATCGAAGACCACACCATCCACGGCATAGGACCCCTCGTCATACCAGGCGACGAAACGACGCCCGAGGTCCTCGGCATCCAGCTGTCCGCGATGCAACAGTGAGTCGACCAAGGCCAGCATCTGGGCCCCATCGTCCGACCACGTTCCCGGCGGCACAGTGGCATGAGCCCGGGCGAACCCTTTCGGCGGATCCATGGTGAGGACCTCAGGCAGAGCCTCCGGTTCGTGGAATTCATAGGGCACACCCAGCGCATCGGCCACGAGATGACCGAGGATCGCACCACGTACCCGCTCCTTGCGTGAAAGGACCATGGTCAACCGTAACAGTGGCCAAGCGGCCTGCCGATCGCAGCAGATCCTGGTATGTCACTGCGCTGGGAGTCCGTGGCACCTCGGGTTGGCGGCCCCGTCCGTATCGGCGCGGCCATCGCCCTCAGCCCGAGGGCGAAGGTCCGTTAGCGGTCTGGCTCGGGCTCTCCCACATCCTCGCCCTGAGAGGGACCTCGGGTAGGTTCTGGGATCGGGGTTGGCGCCGTTGTGGGCGCAGTAGTTGCGGTCTGGGTCGGAGTGGGTTGCTCCGTGGGTCGGGTTTCCCGCTCAGTCGGCTGCTCCGTCGGACGAGTCTCCTCGGGAGTGGGTTCTGGCGATGGTTCCTCAGTCGGCTCCGGTGAGGGCTCACGAGAACTGGGAGGCGCCGTCGGGCTAGCCGATTTACCAGCAATCGGCTGGGCCTTATCGAAGGAGAGTACCTCTTGGCCTTGGGTAGCAGTCTGCATATATTCCACCCAGGTCATCAACGGGTAGGAGGAACCGAAGAAGGTTTGGTCTTGGGGCCGCTTGTAATTCTCGAGGTTCTCATTTCCAGAATCCCCTGCCACATACATCACAGCCGTCGAGATCTGCCGGGTATAGCCGACGAACCACGCCGAGGTGATGGAGTCATCGACACCATTAGTACCGGTCTTACCAGCGACCGGCCGTCCCAGCGCCGAGGCCTTAGTACCCGTACCCTCCTCAACCACCGAGGTCAACGCATCAGTGACATTGGCCGCCACATTGGCCTCCACCGCCTGGGTGCCAGCAGTGTCTGCCTCGTAAACCACATTGCCATGCCGATCAAGCACCTTCGCGACGATATGGGCCTTCTTGTACTTCCCGGAATCCGCCAAGGTGGCATAGGCATTGGCCATATTGGTGGGGCTCACCTCAGCAGCACCCAACGCAATCCGGTTATTCAGATCCCATCCAGCCCCGGTGGGAGCCCCGGCGTCATTGGCTGCCGTGATCACCGCTTGCGGACCGTTATCGATGTTCTCAGTCATATCCACGAAGGCCGTGTTGATCGACTCCGCGATTGCCCGACGCAGGGTCACCGAACCGTACTGATAGCCGAACTCGTTGCGGATCGTCGTCGAATCCCCACGCGGGGTGAAGGTATCACCATTGAGCTGACTGTTGAGGGAGTAACCATTGCGCAGCCCAGCAATGGCCGCGAAGGTCTTGAAGGTGGAGGCCGCCGGACGGGCAGTGGTGGCCCAGTTCCGAGAGTTCGACACATAGTCGGGACCGCCATACATGGCCAAGATGCCGCCGGTGTAGGTATCGACGGAGCTGATCGCCACATGTAGCTGCGACGGGTCCTGCTGGGTGGCCGCATTGGTAGCGGCCTGTTCGGTGTACTTCTGCGCCGTCGCTACCGCGGATTCCTGCATCGTCTTGTTGATCGTGGTGATGATCTTCAAACCACCACCTTGGATCTCACTTTCACTGAATCCCAGCGAGGCCATTTCCTCCTCTACCGCTGCCACCAGGAACCCCTTTGGCCCGCCATAACGATCCGATAGCGGCACCTCTGGAAACTCCGGCAGGGCCGGATAAGCGGCGTCATGTTCGGCCTGAGTGATGTAACCATTCTTCAGCATCTGCGACAGCACATACTGGTATCGGCCCAGCAGCCGCTGCCGCGACTCATCGCCCGCCGACGGGTTCAGCCCGGCTGGGTTGTTGAGGATCGCGGCTAGGGTGGCCGCCTCCGGCAGGCTCAGCTCGGCAGCAGATTTCAGGAAATACGACTTGGAGGCAGCCTCAATGCCATAGGCGCCGCGACCGAAGTAGATGGTGTTGAGGTAGCCCTCCAGGATCTTCTCCTTGCTCACCTCACGCCCCATCTTCATGGCCAGGATCAATTCCCGGATCTTGCGGGTGACGGTGCGCTCAGAATCCAGATAGAGGATCTTGATGTACTGCTGGGTGATGGTGGATCCGCCCTGCACATCGCCACCCGTGAGGATCGTGAACAGGCCACGGGCCATACCGGGGACCGAGAACCCAGGATCGGTGAAGAAGGTCTCATTCTCGGCTGCGACGACGGCATCCTTGACGATCTGCGGCATCTGCGCATAGTCCAGGGTGACTCGGTTCTGGACCGCCAACGAACCCAACTGCTCCTGGCCATCGTTGTAATAGATGAAGGTGGTATTCGTCGTGAAATCGCTGTTGGGATCTGGCAGCCGCGTGGTGCTGTAGAGGTAGATGAACGCCGAGGTCGCTGTGATCCCTGCGATCAGGAAGAGGATCAGTGTGGTGATGGCAATCCGCCCCCAGATCTTCCGGGCTCGTGACTTCTCCCGACGCTTGCGGGTCTTCTTCTGTTTCGAACGCTGTGGCGCCTGCATGGGCGGTTGATCCTGCATAGCCATGACTCAAAGCCTATGCGCCCCAAGGAAACTCATCCCACCTGGGCGCGCCAGGAAACGACGGGATAGCCAGCACCAGGTATTTACAAAAGATGAATATGCCGTTATTGTGGATGTCGCGAGGGACTCGCGTAGCCGTCACAGGGGCTCGCTGGTCCCTCGCGCCACGCATGCCGACCGCCTAGAATGCGCCAGTGCCTGAACTCACCCACACCCAGCGCGACGCCATCGCCGATCTGCTTCGCATGGCCCCAGTGATTGGCAAACTCGGTCGCCGCTTCGACGCAGCCGGCCACCGCCTGTATTTGGTGGGTGGTTCCGTGCGCGACGCCCTATTGGGTGGGTTAGGACACGATCTAGACTTCACCACCTCCGCCGACCCAGACCAAACCCACGCGATTCTGCAGCAGCTGACCCCCAGCACCTGGGATATTGGCCGCGATTTCGGCACCATCGGCGCCAGCATGCGCGAGGGCGATACCGAGTGGATCGTCGAGATCACCTCCTTCCGCGCCGACGCCTACGAACCCGATTCGCGCAAGCCGATCGTCGCCTTTGGTGAGACCATCGAAGAGGATCTGGTTCGCCGCGATTTCACGGTCAATGCCATGGCCGTCGACGTCGTCACCGCCGAATTCGTCGATCCATGGGGTGGCCTCGGCGATCTGGCAGCTGGCCTGCTGCGCACCCCGGCCCCACCTGAGGTTTCCTTCAGCGATGATCCGTTGCGCATGATGCGGGCCGCGCGATTCGCCTCCCGGCTGGGTTTCCGTGTCGCCCCCGAGGTCGTAGCGGCAATGACTGCCATGGCCGAGCGGATCACGATCGTCTCCGCTGAGCGCATCCAGGCAGAGCTTTCCGGGCTGCTGTTGACCGACTCCCCCCGCGAAGGGCTGGATCTCCTTGTGCGCACCGGAATCGCGCAACAGATCCTCCCTGAACTCCCCGCGCTGCAATTGGAGCTGGACGAACATCGTCGCCACAAAGATGTGTACGCCCACTCCTTGACGGTGTTGGAACAGGCCATCGACCTGGAGAAACAGCGCGGCCACCAGCCAGACCTGATCAACCGGCTTGCCGCCCTCCTCCACGACATCGGCAAACCCGCTACTCGCCGTTTTGAGGGCCCCAAGGTGACCTTCCACCATCACGACGTGGTGGGTGCCAAGATGGTGACTAAGCGCCTCAAGGCCCTGAAATACCCAGGTCATGTGGTCAAATCAGTGGCCAAACTCGTCGAACTTCACCTGCGATTCCACGGCTATGGCGACGGCGGCTGGACCGACTCTGCAGTGCGTCGCTATGTCCGCGACGCGGGCGAGGAGTTGGAGCGGCTGCACATCCTCACCCGCGCGGACTGCACCACCCGGAATCGCAACAAGGCCACCCGACTACGCCGCGATTACGAGGAACTCGAATGGCGTATCGACGAACTCGCCGCCCAGGAGGAGGTCAAGGCCATCCGGCCAGATCTCAATGGCGCCCAGATCATGGAGATTCTGGGCATCTCCCCTGGACCCCAGGTAGGCAAGGCCTACAGCTTCCTCTTGGAACACCGGATGGAGCACGGCCCAAGCACCCCCGAGCAGGCCACCCAGCTACTGCTGGACTGGTGGGCCACTCAGGAATAACAACCCTTCATCGTAGGACGCCAACCGCGCTCAACGGGGCCAAACACGCGAATTCGTGAGAGCGCTTGCACATTTTCCGGGCTGCCTTAGCCATCCGCTTTTGGCTAGGCCCTTCAATCGAGAGAGCGCTTTCAAATTCGGCCGAAAAGACGACCCTCGCGAGCTATATATCGCTGTTAAGCGCACTAGAGTCGAAGCTGCTAGCAGTACCCCCAGGCCTCGGCTCTCCCCCCCATCGCCGAGCCCGCTGAGATCCCAGTAGAGGCATCGCAGGAAAGGAGTATTCCGATGCTTCGACTCCTCCGCGCAGGCTGCGCCAGACCACCCCCAACGACACCACACGGCCCACCTCCAGGGAAAACGGCCTCCCCATACCGGTGGACCGCGATCCCCCAAGGCACACCAAGGCTGTCACCCAGTCCCCTCGCTAACCATCCCAGCAATACCTCAACTCCGCCCCGATTGCGGGCGGCCCACCTTCATTGAGACAAGGAATTCAGATGGATCGACGACAGTTCCTCACCACCAGCGCCGTTGCGGCCGGCATCGCGGCCGTCGGCCTCCCCGCTGCCAGCATCCCAGCAGCAGCCGCCGTTGATGATCGAGCCCCAGCCGGCAAGAACAGCATCGACCGCATCATCGCTGACATGACCTCGGATAACTGGCGCAACTACCGCACCCCCGACAAGCCATGGTCCCGCCTTGCCCACTCTGTTTTGGTGATGGGAAATATCCCGCGCGGCACCAATGCCCCAGATTGGTGGACGAAACACCTTGTAGATCACCGCTATCTCGACGGCGATGCTTGGCCAGTCATTCAACCCTGGTTTGTCGTCGAGGGCGCCCCGTGGAATTTCAACGAGCGCTACAACACCCGGGTGCGAATCAGCCCAATGCGCGTCAACATTCTGGAAGGCAACACCTGGAAGCAGCTGCGCAGCGAGTCCCTCGGTGGCGGCCGGTATAACACCGACCAGACCGAGTGGATTGATGACGGCGACGTCCGCTACTTCGGCTCAGCCTTGGATATCAAACCACCAGCAGACCGGGCCCAGGGCGTCTACCACGGCTGGGGTGAGATGTTCGATGCCGCCCAATACGGGATTGACATGAACAAGCTACGTGCCGTCCATGTCGCCGTAGACGCCAAACTGGTCGTGGATGACCCCAACCAGCCACACTATGGCAACGCTGCGCTGTTTGGTCTGACCGTCGGCGCCGACTACAAGCCCAGCACCATCGCCCAGGCCGAGCATGATCCAGGTATGGCTGGTATCACCTGGTATCCCGGCGTTGGCCAGAACAGCAGTCGACGGATTTGGGCCGACTGGCAGACCTTCAACTTCATCACCATCGCTGAGGCCCGCGCTCACGAGCCCGGCGGCGGTATCCCGGCGGGCGAGATCTACAAGAACCCGCCCCCGCTGAACTGATCGGCTGATAACTGGGTGTGCTCTTTAATGGGCACACCCAGTTTGCTGGCGCCGGGCCTTGGCCGCCTGCTCTCGCAGATTGTGGTTAATGAGGTAGCCAAAACCCTGAGCCTCCAAGCGGCCAATCACCCCTGGAATATCGGTGCGCAACGCCTCCGCAGCAGCTGCCAGCTGCCACTGGTGGTCTGCCAGCGTCGCCAAAATGTGGGCTCGTCGAGTCTGACTGGCCGACAACCGCAAGGTGTTGAGATACAGCAACTCCCCGTCCTGACGCACCAGCCGCTCACCGATATGGTTCGCGGCATTGAGGGTCAGATCAGTGACGAACCGCTCTAAGCGCATGTCCTTGGGCCGATACACCAGTTGGGTGCGCAGCCGTCGATCGCGCCAGTCCCCCCATAGTTGTTCGACGGTGGCCTGCTCCCAAGCCTGGCGCAGGCTACCTAGAGCATCCCGCAGCGAGGAGAGGGTATGAGCCTGAGCGAAATAGGGTTCAGCCTCGACCAGCCAAATCGTGCTCCCGTAGAGGGCATATTGCTCCATCAGTTCGCCATAGAGTTCGTCTAGGAGACTGCGGTGGATCAGCCGATAGTCCTCAGCCGAAGGCATGATGAAGGCAGCCATCAGCGCATCGCTGGCATAGACCAAGATCCCGACCTGGCCGCGATGGATTTCAAAGGTGCGCAGGGCGTCCGCATAACCGGGGATATCTCGCCCCCTATCAAAGAACTCCATCCGGCACATCACCCCCCAACGCCGGTAGGGCTCTGATAGCTCGGCCCAGCCGATACTCGGCGGCCCGAAATGCAGCCCAAGGAATCCCTCCAGGGCCACATGTTGGGGCAGAAAATGCAGCGTATCGCCCTGACGTTGCCGCAGCTTCGATACCTGCTGGCGGGGCCGCTTCTTATCAAGAACCTGCGCGCCGACGGCATCCCCCCAGCTCAGCCTCATGCCATGAGGAACAAAGGCTGTATAGGCCGCGTTACCAGGCACATCGACGACTTGAATATCTGGGTTTAGTTCGGAGCGAGCCAGCCGGACATCGTGGCATTCGCGGTCACGAATCACCGGGACCAGCCGGAAGGCTCCTCGTTGTTGGGCAGGTGCCACACTCAGCCCTGTCAATTCCAGCGGTGGCGCATCCTCACGCATAGCTGACTCCCAACAACTCAATCGCTCGTGCCAGCAGATAGGCCTCCAAGTCCGCTAGTTCACCACCAGCGGCATAGTCAGCGAATCCCAACGCCATCGGCAGCTGCTCGGCATACCTCAGACCGACGGCAGGGCAATGGGAACTGAGTTGAGTGATCTGCAACTGCAGTGGGTCGAAAACGGGGTTAACATGCGTGATCCGCAGCTCAGGCGACAATTCAAGGGCACGCTCCAGGACCCAGTGGAAGGCTTGTGGCGGATCATTCTCCACCCCATCGGAGACCACCAGGACGGTGGTGGCACCCCACTCCAGGGCATCGATCAGCCGCTCCGCCAGGTTGGTTTGCCCCCTTGACACCGGCACCTCGTCGACCGGATTCGTCCAGAATCCGCGATAGTCACTCACTGCGGCTCGCAGCAGCGCATCAACCCCCCAGGCCACCGCCAATGGGCGGTTGCGTTTCTGCCGTGACCCTGAGGTTGAATACGAATTATCGAGAATTGCGGCCACCCGTCCGCTGATCGGCAATCCGCCAACGCGATCCACCGTCGCCTGGGCGGTCTGCTCCAGCCAACCATGGTGGAATTCCTTCGGCTCAGCCAACACGTAGCTGGCCAGCTCAGTTAAAGACATCCGCCGAGGATCGATAGCCGCACCGGTATGTCGCACCGTCCGTAACCTCTCCCGCTCGGTCAATCGGCCTTGGCTACGTAGCTGGTCAGGGTCGATCCCATGTTTGGCAGCTAGTCCCAGAGCCACCGAATAGGGCAGCTGAAAGACAGCAGCCTTGCTATATCGGGCCTGTCGGTATCGCTCAAACTCGGGGGTTTCGAAGACTGCGCTGTGCTTGCCGAAAAGGAACTGCGACAGCTCACCGGTGGGATGGTAGTGGATATGGCGCATCGCCCCAGCCACCTTGCGTCGGTATTTCATCGCCTGAAAGTCCAGGTCGGAACGCTCCGCGATGACATCGCGAATCAACGCTCGGGTGCGACGATTGTTCACCCGTTCTAGCCGAAGCCGCGTCACCAACTTCCACCAGCGGTGGGGAGGCAGCGACCGGGCGGCTGCCCGCAGGAGAGAGTTTTCCAGCTCCCGGAAGGATTCCTCTGTCTCAGCGCCGGTCTTCAACAACCCGAAGATGATCTCGGCAGTATTGAAGTCGTTGATCCCAGCCGCCAACAGCAGGGCGTAGAGCCGCCGGTAGTTGCCCCGCACATACTCATGCAAGAAGGCCAAACCTGTTAGCTGCTGCTCAGCAGTGGAATGGAACTCCGCCTGACCGGTTGATGTGAAAGCAGCATTGATGAAGGTCAACAGATCTTCGCGTGCCACCTCACTATGGCGTCGCATGTCGCCTCCCTTGTCTACGATGAGGTGCCCGGGGAAGAGCAGCGTGATGAACAAGGAATCTCAGTGTAGGAGGTCTCGGGAATCACGCTCGAGTCCCACGGGCACGGCCCCCCAATTTACACCATCACTACGACCGAAGGAGATAGCGTGAGTAGTCATCGGCTGATCGCGCTGGGGACCAGCAGCGCGCTACCCACCAAGGTGCGCAACCACAACGGCTATCTGCTGCGTTGGGGCAGTCTGGGGGTGCTCTTCGACTGCGGTGAAGGTACCCAACGGCAGCTACTCCACGCCGGGGTATCGTCGCGGCAGATTGATTTGATCTGTTTGACCCATCTTCACGGCGATCACTGCCTGGGGCTGCCCGGGGTGCTACAACGGATATCGCTGGATACCCCTGGCCGAAGAGTAACCCTCGCCTACCCGGAGGAAGGCCAGGAGTACATCGATCGGCTGCGATCCGCCAGCCTCTTCTATGACCAGGTAGATCTCACAATGCTGCCGATCCCTGCCTATGAGAGTCCACAGGAGATCCTTCGAACCGCAGAGTTCATCCTCAGTGCCGCTTCCCTGAATCATCGAGTGCCTACTGTGGGTTATCGGGTGACCGATCTTCCAGGAATCAGCTTCGATGCGAAGGCGCTGGCTAGCCGCGGCATCACCGGTCCCGCGGTGGGCAGGCTGCGACGCGACGGAGCTATCACCATCGACGGGGTCACCACCCAGCTAGCTGAGGTATCCCAGCCACGACGAACCCGATCCTTCGCCTTCATCATGGACACCGCCCCCTGTGAGAACGCCGTCGCATTGGCACAGGATGCAGACCTCGTCGTGATGGAAGCCACCTATACCGATGAACACGCTGAGCTAGCCCAGGTACACGGCCATTCCACGGCCAGCCAGGCCGCGAGGATCGCAGAGGATGCCCATGCGAATGTGCTGGCACTGACTCATTTCTCCACCCGATACGCCAATACCGACCAGCACCTTGAGCAGGCCCGCAGCGTGCATCCTGGCACTATCGCCCTAGCAGACCTAGACCAAGTTCCACTGCCACTAACCGTTCGGCAATAATTCCCGGACGAAAGCCTGTAATCAACGCAGAATGGACGCCCCTATTGCGCGACAAGCAGTCGTAGTTCAGTCTTCAAGGAGTATTTGCTAAAGTCTTCCCCGCTCGCGGAACAACCGTTTCGCTGGCAGATCGAACGAATATCACTAGGGGGGAAAGGTGCCCATCGATTGGGCCTTTCGGGGTGGATTAGCAGTAGCGCTGCTCGTGATTGCATGGGCACAATGGCAGCTGGCGACGCTACAGGCGCAGCCCACATACCGTCGTAACGATGAACATGGCATTCGCACCAGCGCCACACAGGCCAGCGACGAAGCCTGGCATGCCGCCCACAAACGCGCAGAGCGGCCGGTCAAGATTGGCGCCAGCGTTTGCGCAACTGGCGCGTTGTTCATGGCGTTACCGATGTCGATTATCCAGATGGTAATCGTGGCCTCCGTTTGGCTCATTATCGCATTGGCTGTGGTGGCTTTTGGTCGACATCTTGGCCATAAAGAGGCCCTGAAGGTCATCGCGGATACTGAAGATCATCCCTGAGACGCCGGAATTAGGCCAGCGGTGATAACCATCGGTTAACCTATCTGCCATGGATATCGCCACAACGGAGTTAACGCGTAGTGTGGCGGCGGCCATGGCCATGGATGTGTTGGGATTTCTTGACCCAGATGGTTGGGTACAGCTGGCTTCCCATCTCATAGCCACCCATGAGGACGCGGATCTGGTGGCATTGGCTTGCCTATACCAACCGATCTCACGCTGGGATATCGAGCCGCTAGTGAGCAGCCTCACTAAAAGGTTGGGGATCTCCTTCCACAACGACGACCAACTCGTCGATATCGTTGCTCGGCTGGTCGCTGATGATCTTCGCCGTGAACCCGCTGCTGTGACCTATCCCATGATTCGAATGCTGGCACGGCTGGGAGCAGATGCCGAACTCGTCTGGCTCAGCCGCGGCTTGGAGGATTATCTCGACTGCGATTGCTACGCCACCTTCGATCCACGCATCGAGACCGAGCTAGCCGCCAAACCCACACTGGCCCTACCCGCCGAGGTCACCCGACTAGTCGCCGCGCAGCTGCGGTCGACGCTGCCAGCCACTCAACCCAGCCACGCCCATTGATCACCCAGTATCGAGGACCACAGCCGCCTGGGCTGAATCAAAATGTCGCCCACACCACGTAGAGTGGCAGGGTGGAGACCAGGACAGCACCGAACTCGACATACCGGCTACAGCTGAACGCGTCGTTTACTTTCGACGACGCGGCTGCGCAGTTGCCTTATCTTCAGGCATTGGGGATCACCCACCTGTTCTGCTCACCCATCCTGCAAGCCGCCCCTGGGTCCACCCACGGCTATGACGTGGTGGATCACTCCACGGTTTCGGTGGAATGTGGCGGTGAGCAGGCCTTTAGGCGGCTATCCCAGGCCGCCCACGAACGCGGAATCGGCGTCGTCGTCGATGTGGTCCCCAACCATATGGCGGTACCCACCCCGTTGTGGCACAACAAGGCGCTGTGGGAGGTGCTGCGTCGTGGCCCAGAATCAGAGTTTGCCGACTGGTTTGACCTCGACATGGCCTCCTCGCAGGCCATTCTGATGCCAGTTTTGGGTGGTCGTATTGGTGCGGAACTGCCCAACATCACCTTGGACCAGATGAGCATAGGCGGCCAGGAGCAGCCTGTTGTTCGCTACTTCGATCATGTTTTCCCTGTCCGACCGGGGACCGAGAACCTGCCGCTGACCGATCTGCTGGAGCAGCAGTGGTACCGGCTGGCGTATTGGCGCATCGGCAGCGAGGAACTGAACTATCGCCGCTTCTTCGACGTCGACACCTTGGCAGCTATCCGCGTCGAGGATCCTGCCATCTTCTCAGCCACCCACGCCAAGCTGGTGGAGCTATTCAACGACGGGCTCATCGACGGCTTCCGGATCGACCACATTGATGGTCTAGCCAACCCCCGCCAATACCTGGCCGATCTCCAGCAGGCCACCGGAGGCTGTTGGGTGGTTGCCGAAAAGATCCTGGAATATGACGAAACCCTCCCGGCCGATTTCGAATGCGCCGGCACGACGGGTTATGACTCGCTGCAACGGGTGGCGGGACTGTTCCACCTGCCGGGTAGCGCGTCGCGGCTGACCGATATGTGGGAGCGGCTATCGGGGACTGGCGATGGTTTCGCCTCCACCGTCTTGAAGGCCAAGCGTGCGGTGGTCAAGGAGTCACTGTTCACCGAGTTAAACCGGCTGGTCACCATCGCCGTAGCCATCTGTGAGATGGATATTCGGCTGCGCGATCACACCCGACGCCAGCTCACCCATGCGGTGCAGGGTCTGCTCTATCAGTTCAGCCGGTACCGGGCCTATGTGGAACCGGGACGGGCAAATCCGTTATCGGAGCGCGAGATCATCGAGGAAGCCGCCGAACGGGCCCGCCCCTATCTCAATGCCGACGAGTTGGAGGCCCTGGACTTGGTCGTCGCCTTGGCCATGGGTGAGACCGGGGTGGCCGAGATGGGATCGGCAGTGACCTTGCCCACCCCGTCGAATATCCTCAACCAGGTGCCAGATCGGTTCCACAATCTGTCTGATCTGCGCGCGGAGTTCATGGTGCGCTTCGCTCAAACCTGCGGTCCGGTGATGGCCAAGTCCAAGGAGGACACCGCCTTCTACCGCTGGAACCGGTTCATCGGGGTCAACGAGGTTGGCAGCGATCCCACCGTCGTAGGCATTGATCAAGATGATTTCCATAGTTTCTGCCGGGCGTTGTCCTCGGACTGGCCGACGACGATGACCACCCTGTCGACCCATGACACGAAACGGGCCGAAGATGTCCGGGCTCGGCTGGCTGTGCTCACCGAATATCCACGGGAATGGGAGCAGTGTGTTGGCGAGTTGCGTTCAGCCACCACTGACCTGCGGCCTAGCCTGCTAGACGGCGGTACGGAACTGTTCTGGTGGCAGACCTTGGCGGCGAGCTGGACCTTGGAGGGCACTGCGGCTGGGGCTCAACCCATCAGCGCGGAACGGACGATGGCCTATCTGAATAAGGCAATGCGCGAGGCCAAGGTGCATACCACCTGGACCAGCCACAATCAGGCCTATGAGGAGGCCGTGATTGAGTTTGCGACGGCGACGCTGACCCATCCTGAGGTCTCGACAATATTGAATGAGTTCACGGCACGGACCTACCAGTCGGTGCGCGCCAATGTGTTGGGGCAGAAGCTGATTCAGCTCACCATGCCTGGGGTACCGGATGTCTATCAGGGCTGCGAGATCGTGGATCTGTCCCTAGTCGATCCGGACAACCGGCGGCCGGTGGATTTCTACCGCAGGGCCGGGGTGCTGGCGTCGCTAGACCGTCATCCACCTGCCGATCTGGATGCCGAGAAGCTGCTGGTCACCTCGCGGGCGCTGTTGCTGCGCCGGGATCATCCAGAGGCTTTCCGCGGTCCAGATGCCGATTATCGGGCCGTGTCCTTGAATACCGGCCATGCCGTGGTCTTTGAGCGTGGTTACAAGGGCTCGGAGACACCGGTGTCCATCACCGTCGCGACCCGGATTCAATCGGGCATCAATGAGACCGGCTGGGGTGAGGCGGAGTTGGTGCTACCGCAGTTGCGGTTCCTCGATGTTCTTACCGGTCGGGAATTCCCTGGTGGGGCTACTCCGCTGGCGGAGATCCTGGCTGATTTGCCGGTCGCGCTGCTGGTTCATCAGGTTGACTCATGATCGTTGTGGTTCCCATTCACCTCGTGAGATCCGACGACGGCCACCAAGGATTGGAGGCGCTGCATGCGTGAGATCACCCGGCCTCAGGTGTGGGCCCCGGCTGCCTCGTCGGTGGAGTTGCTAGTCGCGGGGGTGGCCTCCCCGATGACCCGGTGCGATGGCGGCTGGTGGCGTGGGGACTCGCTGGCCCCTGGCACCCGATATCAGTTCCGTCTCGACGGCGGGATGCCACTGCCGGATCCGCGTAGTCTCAGCCAGCCAGACGGGCCCCATGGCGCCAGTGAGGTGTGCGACCCCGCCATTTTTGATCGGACAACCAGTTACTCGGCAGATCTGCGGGGTGCGGTGCTGTATGAGGTGCATATCGGCACCTTCACTGCCGAGGGCACCTTCGCGGCTGCGATCGAGAAACTGGACTATCTCAAAGACCTCGGCATAGATGCCGTCGAGGTGATGCCGGTGGCCGACTTCCCTGGGGAACGAGGCTGGGGCTACGACGGTGTTGGCCAATACGCGGTCCATCACGCCTATGGCGGACCGGCTGCCTTCGTCGCCTTCATTGACGCCTGCCATGAGCGTGGGCTGGGTGTCGTGTTGGATGTCGTCCACAATCATCAAGGCCCAGAGGGCAACTATCTGGCTCAGTTCGGCCC
>JBHAEB010000051.1:0-3365 GCA_041855345.1 Arachnia sp.
ACTCGACCTACCCAACGATCTCGGCCCCAACGAAATGTGGGTCCGCACCCTCGACAACGCCACCGGAGACAACATCCACATCGACCCCGATGGCCAACGCTGGCGCCGAATCAGCTGGGAACCTGGCCAACCCCGCAAAGGGGCTACTCGCATTCGACCGTGGCGCCTTGGCTGGGGTCTAGGGTGTCCACGCAACGGCTGATACGGTGAATCGCATGCACGAATCCACCACCCCGACCCCGAGGCTGCGAGCTTCGTCGCTCATGAGGGCGACTGCAGTGGCCGGTTTGACCCTGATCGACCCTGCGAAACTGTCGCGTTGGGGAACGGTGGCATACACCGCCGCGGTCTCCGGGATTAGCGCTTGGACCGTGTGGGATGATCCCGCCTTCGACTCCGATACCGGGGAGATCTGTTCCCATGGCAGGGCGGGGTTCGCTTTTGGGGCCGGAGCCCTCGCCGTCGCTGTTGCCAGACCTGCTGCCAAACTCGATAAGGCCCTCATCGCCTGGATGAACCGGCACCGGGTACCTGCTCCTCGCGCACTGCTCGCTGGCGCCACCCTCGCATGTTCTCTTGTCAGTTACCTCATCCAGTCAACACAGCGGCCGAAACCAGAACCGCCCCATCAGCCACCCACCCCGGGGCCGCTTGATGAAAATGCTCGGAGCATCGCACAGAAAATCCTGGCGGTCACCAACGACTGGGGAGCCCCCGCGCTGCGTGAACAGTTGGCCACCGCTCGTGGGCTCATCGTCCCTCACGGCTGGCCTTGGGACGCTTGGGTCGATATCGCAGAGTCGGCGCCGCGGACCATCAGCAACTACTACGTGTTTCCCTACTACGGTCGTTATGAATTCGATGGCCGCACCGTATGGGTCGCAGTGCACATCTGCGACGGCGAGTTGACCTGCATCGAACGCACAATCGACGCACTAGGTGGAGAAGTCCCCCTGCCATGGCCCACCCCAGATGAGGTGACGGTCGAGGCCGCCACAGTTAGCTAGATGCCTTCGAACCAGAAGCTGAAGCGCAGCTCCCCGGCTGGCAGCCGGTACTCCGGATGGGTCATCGCCCCCCAGGTATCGTCACCAGCAACCCCGCGGCGCATGAGTGCTGGACGCAGCACCGTCCGGTTCGTCAGCGGAAGTTCATGAGGATGGGTGGCATTCTCCACCTCGAAGGGTGTCCACGGTAACGCCGAAAACTCCATCGGCGTGTCAGTTCCCAGTCGCAGCCCCCGGCCATGCGCGTCGGTCACCGTGGCCCAACGCACCCCCATGCGGTTGCCAGCCTCCTGGGGACGCAGATAAGGGGTCAGCATCGTGGTGACGTCATCCTCCCAGATTCCTAGACGTGCGCTGCCGCAGCGATCCACATAGGACTCATGGGGGCCGAGCCCATACCACCTCAGCCGGGTCAGTTCCGGGGCCACCGGCATCAGCAGCCCACACTCTGGGGCATCTGGCCAACCCACGCCAGGGATCACATGCATATCCACCTGGACCCGGCCCCTACCATCGACCAGATAGGTGATGTCGCAGCGGCCGTCCTGCAACCGGTACGAGTAGGACACCTGCACTCGATCCCCCTGCCATTCCCAGTGCGGACCGGTCTGCTCTGGGCGGGCATAGCGGCTGGCCAGCAACCAGACACCATCGCGTTCCGGCATTGACCAGGCCCGTTCATTGGAGGTGGGTGCATGCCAGAAATTCGCATGGGGCATGCCTCGCAGCCATTCGCGGCCACCGTCGTGGACGTTGCCGTAGCGGTAGCTCATCAGCCCCCCGAACAGGCGGGAGAACAGCACCTGGAACTGCTCGCCTCGCACCCCGATGTTCTGGATGCCGTCGATGACCTCCGGGCGGTCGCAGCGTCGGGATACCCGCTGGCCTACGGGGAAGATTCCCTGCCCGAAGGCCACCTCATGGCCCACACCAGCCCACGGCGTGGGGGTTGCCAGTTGGAAGGACACCGTGACGGCATATTCCCCAGCAGCTTCAGGCACAGTGAACGGCAACCGGTAGCGGGCCTGCTCGCCGGGCGCGACATCGGTGTCAACCGCCATCCGCTCCACTTCGACGCCGTCACGCGCCAGGATCACCACACACTGGTAGTGCGAGGTGCGGGTGAATAGGAACCGGTTGGTGACAGTGAAACCGTCGCGGTCCACGTCGACGACGATGGAGCGGTAGTGATGCTTGGCCTCAGCGAGCAGCGGCTTGGGCGTGTGGTCGGCAAATAGCAGGCCATTGCCGGAGAAGTCACCATCGTGCGGCGCTTCCTGATGGTCGCCACCGTAAGCGAAGAACTCACGGCCATGACTGTCTCGGGCAGGCAATGCTTGATCGGCGAAGTCCCAGATGAATCCGCCCTGATACAGCGGCTCGCGGTAGGCCAACTCGGTGTATTTAGCCACTGCCCCGAAGGAGTTGCCCATCGAGTGGGCGTATTCACACAGCACATAGGGCTTGTCGCGATGCTCCTGCAGATAGGCCTCGACCTCCGCGGCCGGGGCATACATCCGGGAATGAACGTCGCTGGTGTCGGGATGGCGCTTGTCCCAATAGATGCTCTCATAGTGCACCGGACGGGAATCATGGGCACGAAACCAGTTCGCCACCTCCGCGATGGTGGATCCGCCCATTGACTCATTCCCGCACGACCACATCACCACACTCGGGTGGTTGATATCGCGGTTGACCATATTCTCGGCCCGGTACAGCAGCGTGGGCAGCCACTCGGGTTTGTCCCCTGGGATCATGTCCGCCAAGGTGGCCCGCTGCTGAGTGATGGCGTCCATCATCCCGTGGGATTCCAGGTTCATCTCATCGATGACGTAGAAGCCCAGTTCGTCACATAGCCGATAGAAACACGACGAATTTGGGTAGTGGCTGGTGCGGATCGCGTTGATATTGTGGGCTTTGAGGAGCAGTAGATCGTTGCGGATTTCGGCTTCGGTCATCACCCGACCATGGGGGCCAAATTCGTGGCGGTTGACGCCATGGAAAACCACACGTTTTCCGTTGATCTTGAGCAGGCCATCCTCAATACCGAAGCTGCGGATTCCGACACGCTGCGGCACCAACTCGGTAACGTTCCCAGCCTCATCGAGGACCTCGATCAGCAGGTCATAGAGGTGCGGATCCTCCGCGCTCCACAGTTGCGGGTTCGGCACCTCGACGGCACCGTCGACCAACTCGACGCCCTGTAGCCTGGCCTGGATAGTTCCGGGCCCCTCCACCGTTGCTGCCAGCCGCACCGTCGCGACGCTGTGGTCGGCGGCTAGCTCGGTGGTGATACGAATATCGGCCAGGTGGGTGGCGGGCAGACGCAGCAGGGTGACATCTCGAAACAGCCCGGAG
>JBHAEB010000052.1:0-8144 GCA_041855345.1 Arachnia sp.
CCGCCTTGCCTCGGCCACGCTCACCGCAGTAGCTCTGCTCACATTGGGGCAAGCGTGGGATCACGGGCTGAGCGGGCTCACCATCAGTCCGTCGTTGTGGCTCACCACGGGCATGGCCATCGCAGCAGCCGCGGCCTGCGCTGGGGCCGAGATCATGCTGGGCGGGATGGCAGCCCGAGCCGAGGAACGCCGATTACGAGGCAACTTGCTCAGCGCTCATTTCCGCAAGCTACTTCGCCCGGCACCCCAATCAGGGCAACGGGATGGCCGACCTACTGGCACCCCAGCCCAGCTGGTGACTGTGCTGACTGACAATGTTGAACGGATGACAGAGTATCGGCAGGTCTATCTCGGTGCGACCTTGGCTGCAATGGCTATTCCCTTGATGACCTGCGGTTTCCTTATCGCGATGGACCCGGTCATGGGGTTGGGCATTCTGGCCGCCTTCCCGCTAGTGCCACTGGTGGTGATCGGTTTCCTTCGACTATTCCGGAAGGTGTCCTCAGCTTCACGTCGAGAACGTGGCTGCCTCACCGTTCATTATCTGGATGCCCTACGCAACCTCATCCCCATCCGGCTGCTTGGCGCTGGGCAGCGCATTGAACAGCAACTACGGCAACGAGGCGAGAGCAATCGCCGAGCCATCATGCGGTTGCTAGCGGGCAATCAGCTGGTGATCATCATCCTCGACGGCGCATTTTCGCTGTTTCTGGTGTGCTGGTCAGTCCATCTCATCGGAACCCGCTTGGAGGCTGGATCTATCACTGCTGCCGAGGCAATCAGCGCGGTGCTGCTGCTGACCTTAATGTTGGAGCCACTCGCCCAAGTTGCCGGATTCTTCTATATAGGCATGGGCGGTATGGCCTCCCAGCGGGCAGTCGCCGCCCACCTGGCAACTGAGCCGCCAGTTCAGCGATCTGAAATCAGCACATCCAGCAGCAGTGATGCGGCGATCTGTTTGCGCGACGTTCATCACGACTATGGCCGTGGTGCGGTGCTGGACGGACTCCAGTTGACCATCCCCCATGGCTCGAAGGTCGCCATCCTTGGTCCCTCCGGGGCTGGGAAGTCGACCTTGCTGTCGTTGCTTCGCGGCACCACTGCGCTGCAGCACGGGACCATTCACATGGCAGGCCAGGACCTTCGGGCCCTGGAGCCGGAAGCGGTATGTCAACTCAGCGCGACTGTAGCTCAGTCGACCTGGCTGTTCACGGGTACCGTCGCCGATAATCTGCGGATCGCCAATCCCCAGGCCAGTGATGCTGAATTGTGGGCAGCCTTGACTCGCGTCCATATCGCCGACGAGATAGCCCGGATGCCACTCGGCCTCGACTCCGATGTCGGTGAACGTGGCCAGCTCATCTCGGGAGGCCAGGCGCAACGTATTTCTTTGGCTCGGGCGTTCCTGTCCAACCGCAAGATCTTGCTCCTCGATGAGCCCACCAGTCAGGTGGATGTCGCCTCGGAAGCAGCCATCATCGCCGCCCTCAGCGAGATCGATGCGGACTGGACTGTTGTCATCGTCACTCACCGTCGTTCGCTGCTTCAAATCGTCGATGCCGCATATGAACTCATCGATGGCCAATTACGAACCCTCAGCATGAAGGCTTACGCATGACTCCCCCATCGACGTTGAACCTGATCCGGTGGCTGACCGCTATCACCCGCCCTGTCCATGCCCCGCTGCTTGCCTCTGCGCTGCTGCGTGTGATCAACCTCAGCCTGGAGTTGGTGATCTTTGGTCTGGCCGGCTGGACCGTGTCCGCAGCGGTGATGGGGAAACCCGTCGCTGGCTTGATGCTGTGGATCCTCGTTGCCGCAGTGGCTAAGGCCCTGGCCTACTATCTGGAACAGTTCAGTGGGCATTACGTCGCCTTCAAAGCCCTTGAACTACTCCGCGGGCATGCCTTCAGCGCGCTGTGGCCAAAGGCCCCTGCTGTGGTGCTGCGCAACCGATCTGGGGATTTATTGCCGACCCTCACCCGCGATGTTGACCGAATCGAGGTCGTCTACGCCCATACCTTTGCTCCAGTAGTCTCGGCGCTGCTAGTACCCACCGGGGCGCTGGTCGTTACTGGGTTTGTGGTCGGTTGGCAAATCGTGGTCATCCCTGCTGTGTGTGTGCTGCTGGCGTTGACGGTGGTGCCCTTCGTTGGGCTGCGCTCGTCCCTGCGTCGCACCGGCGATGGGTTACGGCTGCGTCGTGATTTGGCTGCGCATATCACCGACTCGGTTTATGGCGCCGAGGAGGTGCTGTCCTATGGCCGCTTGGCTGATCGGGTGGCTGAGCAGGATCAGCTCGGGGCCAAGATCCGTGACGCCGCCAAACCCCCGTTGGCGGTCAAAGCTTTCCGCAGGGGCGCCAACCTTGGGCTCACACTGGTGACCGCCGCAGCGATCGTCGGGGTTGGTGTGGGATCCGGTTTCGATCCGATCCTGGTGGCGACCTTGGCTGCGGCCTCACTACGTCTCTTCGAGGGTCCCCGGGGTGTTGAAGATGCAGTGGGCTATCTCGACCATTCACTCAGCGCGGCACGTCGACTCTGGGAACTCACCCATCTCCCCGAGGCGGTCAGTGATGGCACGCGAATCCTGGCCCCAGCGGCTGCCCCGCAGATTGAGTGGCGTCAAGTCAGCTACCGCTACCCAGAAACCCCGCCCGAGAAACATAGCCTTGACGAGGTCTCCATCACCGCTGCCGCCGGCAAACGCACGGTGTTTATCGGTCGCAGCGGCTCCGGGAAGTCCACCGCAGCCCAGCTGCTGTTGCGGTTCGATGAACTGGGTGCAGGAGAAATCTATATCGACGGTGTACCCGCACGGGAATACACCCTCGATTCGCTGCGCCGCACCATCGCCCTTGTCCCCCAACGAGGCCAGGTGCTGGATGCCAGCATCGCGGAGAACCTGCGGCTAGGCGCTCCCGATGCCACCGATGATGAACTGTGGGCTGCCCTTCAGGTGGCTGAACTAGCTGCCGAGATCGCAGCCATGCCGAAGGAACTGGACACTGCGACGGGCCGCGATGGTAAGGAGCTTTCAGGTGGACAGCTGCAACGGTTGTGCCTAGCGCGAGCTCTCCTGACCCAACCCAAGGTCCTGGTCCTCGACGAATTCACCGCCAATTTGAATCAGGAGATCGAGACCAGGATTCGTGCCAACCTGGAGCACACCTACCCGGAACTGACCGTCATCGAGATCACCCACCGGCTGGAACACATCGGGGATGCCCACCAAGTGGTGACCTTCGACGACGGTCGGGTTATCGACACCCAGTGCCCATCTGGCAGGACCGAAGCCAGCACAAGCTGACCTGCATTAAGGTCGTGCATGGACAAATCCGAATCTTGATAAGGGGTGAACCCATGCGTCGCATTCTTGCCACCTGTGTATTGGCAACCTTGGCTGTAACCGCCTGCTCTGGCGGCGGGGCTGGCAGCGCCAACTCCTCGACAGCGGGGAACGAAGTCCGCAGTTACGACGTCTCTGGGGTCGCGAAGGTCGATGAGATTGCGGCTTTGTTGCCCGCCGAGGTCGCAGCTTCAGGAAAGTTGACCATCGGCGCTTCCACCGACTACGCCCCTGCTGAGTTCCGTGGCGAGGACCTCACCACGCCCATCGGCTATGACGTCGACCTCGGCAAGGCTATTGGGAAGGTGCTGGGACTTGAGGCCGAAGTCATCGATGGCGAATTCGCCTCGCTGATCCCCGGCATCGGTTCCACATATAACATCGGGATCTCCTCGTTCACCATCCGGCCAGATCGAATCGAGCAGGCCAACATGATCGCCTATATCTCAGTGGGATCTAGCTATGCGGTGCCGACGGGCAACCCCGATGGGTTCAACCCCGACGATGTGTGCGGCACCACCATCGCGGTGCAGATCGGCACCTGGCAAGAGGAGGAGTTGACCACCTTCAACGCCGACTGCCAAGCCGCCGGTCAAGAACCCATCACGGTGTTGCCCTACACACGACAGTCTGAAGCCACCACGAATGTGGTGGGTAAGAAGGCCGATGCCTTCTACGCCGATTCCACCGTCGCCGACTATGCCACCGCCCTGACCAACGGGCAGTTGGAGGTCGTTGGCGGGATCCGTGACGCCTCCCCACAAGGCATCGTGGTAGCCAAAGATGACCCGGCCTTGACCGAGGCTGTTCAGCGGGCCATGCAGCACCTCATGGATGATGGCACCTGGGCGAAGATCCTCGACAGTTGGGGTATCAACGCTGAGGCTGCCTTGACCACCGCCGAACTCAACCCCACCAGCTAATGCAACCGCCCGAACTGATCCGAGCCCGCCCAGTTCCCCGGCCCAGCCTGTGGATTTGGGCGGGGCTGGTAGCGCTTTTCGTCATCCTGCTGGGCTACGACATGGTGACCAACCCCAATTACCGCTGGGATGTGGTGGCCCAATACCTATTCGACTCGCGGGTGATGATGGCCATCGTGTGGACGCTGATCCTCACCATTGGTGCGATGGTCTTGGGCATCATTTTGGCGGTCACGGCAGCCGTGATGCGGATGAGCACGAATCCCATCCTGCGTGGCGTGGCCTGGGCATATATCTGGTTCTTCCGTGGCACTCCGATTTACACCCAGCTCACCTTTTGGGGGCTCGTCGCGGTGTTGTGGCCGACAATCACCCTGGGGGTTCCCTTCGGCCCAGAACTGATCACCATCGCCACCAAGGACATCTACATTCCCGCAGTATTCGCGATCATCGGATTGGGGCTCAACGAGGGTGCGTATCTATCCGAGATTGTGCGTTCTGGCCTGAACTCGGTGGATAAGGGCCAGTGGGAGGCTGCCACCGCATTGGGGATGAAACGCTCAACGACGCTGTGGCGGATCATCGTGCCGCAGGCGATGAGGGTGATTGTGCCACCCACGGGCAATGAATCCATCTCCATGCTGAAGACCACATCCTTGGTGTTGGCGGTGCCGGTCGCTTTGGAGATGCAATTCGTCACCAATGCCATCGGTAATCAGACCTTCCTCCCCATTCCATTGCTGCTGGTGGCTGCGATCTGGTACCTGGTGATTACCTCTGTCCTCATGGTGGGTCAGGCCCGCCTGGAGGCCTACTACGGTCGGGGTTTCGATGGTAACGATGCGCCACGTTCCCGAAAGGGTATGACCGCGAAACAGCAGGCTATTTTGGCGGCCGGGACGGTCCGCTCTGACCCGTCGAAGGAGGTCACCCCATGACTGCGATGGTTCGTGCCGTCGGTGTTCACAAACTCTTTGACGAGTTGCATGTGCTCAAGGGGGTTGATCTGGAGGTAGCCCGTGGCGAGGTCTGTGTGCTGCTCGGCCCCTCTGGTTCTGGGAAATCGACGCTGATTCGCTGCATCAACGAATTGGAAGAGATCTCCGCTGGGCGGATGTTCGTTGATGGTCAGCTGGTTGGGATGCGGGAACAAGACGGTGTGCTATACCGGCTCCGAGATAAGGAGATCGCCGCCCAACGAGCCAAGATCGGGATGGTCTTCCAACGCTTCAATCTTTTCCCGCATATGACCGCTCTGGCCAATGTGATGGAGGCGCCTCGTCAGGTCAAGGGGCTGCCGAAGGCGCAGGCGGAGCAGTTGGCGCGGGCTCAGCTGGAGCGGGTTGGGCTGGCGGATCGGGTGGATCATTATCCATCGCAGCTCTCGGGCGGGCAGCAGCAGCGTGTGGCCATCGCCCGGGCGCTGGCGATGGAACCCGAGTTGATGCTCTTCGATGAGCCCACCTCAGCACTGGATCCGGAACTCGTCGGTGAGGTGCTGACAGTGATGAAGGAATTGGCAGCCAGCGGGATGACGATGGTGGTCGTCACCCATGAGATCGGCTTCGCCCGCGAGGTTGCCGATCAGGTGGTGTTCATGGATGATGGCGTGATCGTCGAAAGTGGCCCTCCAGGTGCGGTGATTGACAATCCGCAGGAGCCAAGAACCCGAGAGTTTCTAGCGAAGGTGTTGTGATGACGGAGTCCCGCTTCGAGCCCGAACTATTCCTCATGGAGGGCTGGTATGCCCAGCCTCCCAGCGTCGATCCGCAGGCTTGGAACGCTCACCTGGAACAGCAACTAGGTTTCCCGGTGACGCTGGTCAGTGATCAAGGGCCATGGCTATTCGCCTTTGAGGGTTTCACTATCGACGCCGAGGCCGGCCAGCAGGTCCCTGCCCTAGCCACCCTGATGACGGCCAATCGGCCCTTCGACGCCCAGGCCCAGGCTGGGGCGCTACAGCAGAGTTGGGATTTTCCCGAAGCTGGGGAGATCTTGAACGCGTTGAACGCGGGCCAGCACACGCTGCTGGTATCTGAGATGCTGGCCCGTGGCTTACCCTTCGAACAACGCCTGGCCCTGTTTCGGGCGTTGACGAGGACCCTCGTGGAGTTGACCCAGCCCATTGCGCTGTACTCCACCTCAGCGGATTTCTTCGTCGATCCCCAGCACTGGTTAGAGGTCCAGGATCAGGGCTACGACTATTACGGCTTCTTCAATGTGCGTTCCTTTAACATCAGTAATGATCCTGGGGCGCAGGTGATGGATACCCTCGGTTTGGGGATTTTCGGGGTGCCAGACTTGCAGGTCCATTTCCGAGACCTAGACAACAACGCCTTGGCTGAGTTGCTTTATAACATCGGGATTTACCTGATGCGACAAGGCAATGTGATTGACGATGGGCACACCGTCCCAGGCCTCAACCCGAATACCAGTTGGCCTTGCCAACACGAGGATTCCCTGATCGGCCCTGACCGGGAGATCATTGATTTGCGGCCTGAGGACCCCTACGCGGCGGGCATAAGGTAGGACCTACGAAGTCCTCACTACCGATGATCGAACCCGCCAACATCATGGCGCCTCGACGACTCTCCCCTCTTGTCGATCAATTCCCAGCTGGCTAGGGTGTATCAATGACATTTGCTAACTGGTTGCGTTCCTGCGCGACCGCCTGGCTTGGTCGAGAACTCACCGCCAATGACGGTGTCCCTCGGGAACGTATCGAAGCAGCGGGAACTCGTTTGGGGATCAAGGTGCCGGCTGCGCTGCAGACCCTCTACGAGAGGGTCGGGCAGGTACCTGAACTCATGACGGCCTTTCAGCAGTTTCTGTCTCCCGAACACTGGGAAATCCGTGATGGGCGCTGTCTTTTCCTTGAAGAAAACCAAGGGGTATGTGCCTGGGCTGTCGATACCGAGGACTCAATATGGATGCTCGTGGACGACCAGGCCTACCCGGAAAACCTCAACTGTGAGGAATTCCTCCGCGTGCTACTGCCCTATCAGCTCGCTCAGGGTGGTTTCCCCTACACCGGCATCGCCTACACCCAGGACGACGATACCTACCCCGTCCTCGAGGAGGCAGCCATGACGCTGGGCTGGCCACTGATCGCCGATCACAATGGGCTGAGGATCTACGGCCACGGCGGCCACGTGCTCTGGGCCCTCAGCCCCACCGACGGCCACGTCTACTTAAGCAGCCGCGACGAGGATGACTACAACGACGTCTTGGACCAGATCGACTTCGACGAACTGTAACCCACGCGATCCCCGCCCCAACTGACCACAGGCCGCGACAGCACCCCTCTGGGAGCCCCCGAGCAATTGGCAGCCACGCCGGCACGCCCCCACCTCGCGTCGTGACACCTACTGAGGAAGACCTCTCTGTTACCGCTCGCGTCAAGGACCGAAGCTGCCCCCAGGCCCGCACCGTCCAGCTGAATATCCAGGTCAGTGGCTCCCTCGGGATAGCGGATGCCATGATGCCCAGAAAGCACATGGGCGGACACCCTAGGGTGCCCGCCCATTGTCACAGAGTCGATATCACTCAGCTGGCTTGGTAGCCGTGCCGTCGATCAACACGCTGGGAGACATCGTGGCCGACATCGCCACCTTCTTCACATAACGTCCCTTGGACGCCGCCGGCTTGAGGCGCAGCACCTCATCCAGCACCGCGAAGTAGTTCTCACTCAGCTGCTGCTCGCTAAACGACGCCTTGCCGATGATGAACTGCAAATTGGCGTGACGGTCAACCCGGAACTCGATCTTGCCGCCCTTGATGTCGGTCACGGCCTTGGCGACGTCCATGGTCACGGTGCCGGTCTTGGGGTTCGGCATCAGGCCACGGGGACCAAGAACGCGGCCCAACCGG
>JBHAEB010000053.1:0-7200 GCA_041855345.1 Arachnia sp.
ACCGTCATGGTCCGTGGCGATGTCGGTGCCGTCAAGGCCGCCGTCGACGCCGGGGTGGCCGCCGCCGAGCGGGTTGGCGAACTGGTTTCCTGCCATGTCATCCCACGCCCGCATACCGATGTTGAGAAGCTGCTGCCGAAGTCATGAGCGAAGAACTCGTCACCAAGATCGCCGATGCGGTGCTGCAAAAGATCGCACAGGCCGACCCTCATTACGTCATCGTCGGGATTTCCAACCGCCACGTTCACCTCAGCGACGCCGATTTCCTCACCCTCTTTGGTTATGAGGCGCCGCGGGTGAAGAAATATGTGCGGCAGCGCGGTGAATTCGCCGCCGAGGAAACCGTCACCCTGCATGGCCCTCGAGGCACGATGGAACGGGTGCGGGTGATGGGGCCCAACCGGCCCGCCACCCAGGTGGAACTCAGCCGCACCGATTGCTTCGCCTTGGGGATTAACGCCCCGATGGCCCAGTCCGGGCATCTGGAGAAGGCCGCCCCGGTGGTCATCGAAGGACCTGCGGGCAGGGTGGAATGCACCAATGCCGCCATCGTCGCTGGACGGCATATCCACATGAGCCCCGACGACGCAGCCGCGTTGAACCTCAAAGACCAGGACATGGTCAGCGTGCAATTCGGCGGTGAGCGTGGCGCCCGGCTGGATAATTTCCTCATCCGGGTCAAGGACTCCTTCCTTGCCGAGCTGCACCTCGACACCGACGAGGGCAACGCCGTCAGTGCAAAGACCGGCGACTACGTGAAGATTCTGGTGAACTGATGAGCAACCCCGGTCTACCGATATCCATGGAACGCCTCCGCGAAATCATCGCGATGGTGGTCGCGGAGGTGACGGCGGCCCAGGCTAGGCCGGGGACGCTCGCGCTGTTTACCGGAGCGCTGCTCGGTTTCGAGGACGCCGTCGCGAGCCTGCAACGGCTCGTCGAGTCGGGCTATGTCATCGACTATGTCCAAACCGAGTCCGCTCAGCGGATCCTGGACCAAGAACTCATCACCTCAGCTGGGTTGAAAGCCCCCGACCCGGGGTTGGTGCGCAGCCATGAGGTGCTGGTGCTGCCCACGATGACGGTCAACCTGGCCGCGAAGGTGGCTCATGGGATCGGCGACTGCTTGGCCTCCAATGTGACCGCCGAATTCATCATGTCCGGGAAACCGGTGATCGCCTCCATCGCGGGGGTGTGCCCGGATTCCCCAGAGAAACAGGGCTGGTTCCCGAATATGCCAGCCGGCTATCAGGCCATGCTGCGTCGCACCTTAGAGACCCTACGCGGCTTCGGGGTGCACCTGACCAGGCCGGAGAAACTCGATCGGGCCGTGGCCAAAGCCCTCGGCCAGCCCACCGCAGCGGGGCCCGCCGCCGCGACGATCCGCTGCCCGCTGCGGCTAGTCCATGAGGCCAGCTTGGCCGGCTTCCCCGATCATGCCGTGGTCACACTCCAGCCGCGGGCAATCGTGACCGCCCAGGCCGCAGATGCGGCCGCCAGACGAGGAATCACACTGATTCGAGACGAGACGAGGAACTGATATGTATGTGGCAAAGGTGATCGGCACCGTCGTCTCAACCAGCAAGGACGAGCGGCTGGTGGGTTTCAAGCTGATGCTGATTCAACGCACCGACGCCGAGGGCAATGCCGTGGGCTACCAGGAGGTGGCCGTCGATACCGTCGGCGCCGGCGTGGGTGAGGTGGTGATCGTCACCAAGGGCAGCTCTGCGCGATTCGCAGCGGATCGGCCACAGGCCCCACTCGATGCCACGATCGTCGGGATCGTGGATACGGTTGAGGTTGAGGCCTAACCATGCCCAATGTGTATACCCGCACCGGGGACAAGGGCGACACGGGTCTGTTTGGTGGCTCCCGAGTACCCAAACAGAGCCTGAGAGTCGAGGCCTATGGCACCGTCGATGAGTCCAATGCGGCGCTGGGTGCGGCCAAGGCGCAACTCCCTGTGGGGTCGTGGCGTCGTCGAGTCCATGAGGTCCAGCAGCGGCTATTCGTACTGGCTGCGGAACTGGCCAGCGACGCGAAGGGCGCGGCCCAGCTGCAAGGCAAAATCGACGCCGAGGATATCGTCGAGCTGGAGCATCTCATCGACGACTGTCTAGCGATCACCGGGCCGCAGCGGGAATTTGTGGTGCCAGGGCGCGACGAACGCTCCGCGGCCTTCCACACCGCCCGCACCATCGTGCGTCGCGCCGAACGGCGGGTGCTGACCCTGGCGGAGACCGAGGAGGTCCGGCCAGAGGTTATTAAATATCTCAACCGGCTCTCCGACGCGGTCTATGCGTTGGCGAGATTGGCTGAGACCTGGCGGGATCAACAGATCGAGGCCCTGGTGCGGCAGGCCGTCGCTGAGGCGCTGGGCACGGAATCATCGCAGGCGGCATCGCAGTCCTCGGAGCGGAAACTGACCCTGGCAGCCGCGAAACTCATGGCCGAGCGGGCGCAGGCCCGAGCCACCCAGTTGGGGGTCGCGATTGTGGTGGCAGTGGTCGACGAGGGCGGCAACCTACTGCTCTTCGAACGCATGGCCGGGGCCCTGCTGGCCGCCCATGAGGTGGGCATCAACAAAGCCTGGAGTGCTGTGGCCTTTAAAGCGCCCACCGCTGAATTGGCGGCACTGGCCCGAGAGGATGGCCCCTTCCCAGGGTTGGCTGAGACCAACTCGGGTCGGGTGGTGCTCTTTGGCGGTGGCCTACCCATCTACACCGGCGCGACCCTCGTAGGAGGCATCGGGATTTCTGGTGGCTCCGCTGACCAAGACATTGATATCGCTACCTGCGCGATGCAGGGCTGGGACCGATAGGAGAATATCGATGAAGATAGACCCCACCGTCGTGGAGGCTACCGTCCGCCGAGTGCTGGCACAGCTCGCGCAACCCGAGATCGAGCTAGGCGACGGGGTATTTGCTGATATGGATTCTGCCGTCGAAGCGGCGGCCAAGGCGCAGCGGGCCTACCTCAACCATTCTATGGCGGATCGGCGTCGTTATGTCGCCGCGATCCGCGAGGTGATGCTGCTTGAGGAGAACCTCGACTACATGTCGGAACAGGCGGTCGCCCAATCCGGGATGGGTGATGTTGGCCACAAATATTTGAAGAATAAGGTCGCGGCCACCGCCACCCCGGGCGTCGAGGATCTCATCACCGAGGCCTGGTCTGGGGACGACGGGCTGACCACCATCGAATACTCGCCCTTCGGGGTGATTGGGGCCATCACCCCGACGACGAACCCGACCGAGACCATCACCAATAACTCGATCGGCATGCTGGCTGCCGGCAATGCCGTCGTGTTTAGCCCGCACCCGCGCTGCGCTGCGTTGTCGCGGTGGCAGGTGCAGGTCCTTAACCGGGCGCTGCGTTCGGTTGGGGCCCCAGATAACCTGATCACCACCGTCGCGGAGCCATCTCTGGCCAATACCAACGCGATGATGTCCCACCCCAAGATCAATATGCTGGTGGCCACCGGTGGCCCTGGCATCGTCGATGCGGTGTTGCGATCAGGCAAGAAGGCTATTGGTGCGGGTGCCGGTAATCCGCCTGCCGTGGTGGATGAAACCGCCGATATCGACCATGCCGCGAAGTGCATCGTCGACGGGGCCAGCTTCGATAACAACCTGCCGTGCACGGCGGAGAAGGAAATCATCGCGGTGGATGCCATCGCGGATTTGCTGAAATTCTCGATGGTCAAGCACGGCGCCTATGAGGCCACCGGTGAGGAAATCACCAAACTGGAGGCCCTGCTGCTGGCTGAGGGCAAACCCCGCACCGAGTGGGTGGGCAAGTCGGCGGCTCGGATCCTCGAGGCCATCGGGGTGACCCCGCCGGTGGGGGTGCGCCTGGTGGTGTGTGAGGCCACTGCGGATCATCCATTTGTGGTGCATGAGTTGATGATGCCGGTGATCGGTCTGGTGCGGGTGCCCGATGTGGATGCCGCCATCGACCTGGCCATCGAGTTGGAGCATGGCAATCGGCACACCGCCGTCATGCACAGCCTGGACGTCAGCAAGCTCACCAAGATGGGCAAGCTGATCCAAACCACGATCTTCGTCAAAAACGGTCCGAGTTTCGCCGGGCTGGGGATCGGCGGTGAGGGCTACAACACCTTCACCATCGCCGGCCCCACTGGTGAGGGACTGACCTCGGCGCGGAGTTTCACCCGTCGTCGCCGTTGCGTGCTCGTCGGCAATTTGAGTGTCCGATGAAGCGGATCGCAGTGACCGGGGCGGCCGGTCAGATTGGGTACGCATTGGTCTACCGGCTGGCCTGTGGCGCCCTGCTGGGTGATGAGCCCGTTGAGCTGCGGCTACTTGAGGTGCCAGGTGCCCTCGGGGCCCTGGAGGGTGTGGCGATGGAGCTACTCGACTGCGCCTTCCCGACGCTGCGGGGGATCGAGATCACCGCAGACCCGAAGGTCGCCTTCGACCGGGCCAATGTCGCGATGCTGGTTGGCGCTATGCCACGTAAGGCTGGGATGGAACGCGGCGATTTGCTGGGCGCTAATGCCGCGATCTTTGCCGAACAGGGGCGGGCGCTTGCGGCCTGCGCCGCCGACGATGTCCGCGTCGTCGTGACCGGAAATCCGGCCAATACCAATGCGCTGATTGCGTCTCGACATGCCCCGGAAATCCCGGCTGAACGATTCACGGCATTGACCCGGCTGGATCATAATCGCGCGGTTGCGATGTTGGCGAAAAAGGCCAGGGTTGGGGTCTCGCAGATCAGCCACATGAGTATTTGGGGTAATCATTCGGCCACCCAATATCCGGATGTGTTCAATGCCCTCATCAATGGGGTGCCAGCATCTAAACGGATTGGAGACGACGCCTGGATTGCCTTTGATTTCATCCCCACCGTCGCTAAGCGGGGGGCAGCGATCATCGCGGCCCGGGGGGCCTCCAGTGCCGCATCAGCGGCAAATGCGACGATCGAGCATATGCGTGATTGGTTGCACGGCACGCCAACAACTGAGTGGACCTCAATGGCGGTACCCAGTGATGGTTCCTATGGGGTGCCAGCGGGATTGATCTGTTCTTTCCCGGTGCGTTGCGCCGCCGGATCCTATGAAATCGTCCAAGGGTTGAAGCTCAACGCCTTCGCTCGAGCCAAGGTCGATACTTCGGTTGCGGAACTCCAATCGGAGGCTAATGAGGTCCGGTCGATGGGACTGCTGCCCTAAGGTCTATCCTAGTGTTTCCCCGGTGCTTCAGTGCGCCGGAGAGAAGCCTGCTTTTCTGCGACTCTTTGCTCCCGGGCGGCACCCTGGGGAGTATGAGTCGCGGAAAAGCAGGTGGGGGCTGCTAGCAATGTCGTGGCGTCCCCGCGCATTCACTGTGTTCAATCTCAACCTTTGGTTAAGGTTAATTTTTTGCACCCCTGGAACCCATTGATGTGGGCGCTGTCGCCTGATTTTACGGGGTTTGAGACGTACCCACGACAGCAGATCCTCGGGGCAGAGGCAATTGGCCGTTCGGAGGACATAGCATCTCGCTTGGCTATTCGTTAATATCCGAAGTGACCACTTCCGGGACGGCGAGGTTGGGAATCAGGGCTCCCCTTCGCCGCTACGTCCCGGACCATCAAAAGGAGCCACCATGGCACTCAATGACCAACTGCAGCGAATCCTGCAGAACTTTGTCACTAGCACCCCCGATGTGGAGGGTGCCGTTCTCGTCTCCACTGACGGTTTCCCACTGGCCGCTGCGCTGGGTTCTGGGGCGGACGAGGATCGTGCCTCCGCGATGGGTGCCGCCGCGCTGTCGATGGGTTCCCGGATCGTCGGGGAGCTGCAGCGAGGCACCTTGGAGCAGGTGCTGATCAAGGGTAGGGATGGCTATGTCATCCTGGTTCAGGCCGGCGACGACACCGTGTTGGAGGTTATCTCCACCGACGAGGGCAAGCTCGGTCTGCTGCTCTACGAACTCAAGTACACCGCCCGCGAGATTGCGACGCTACTGCGATGACTCAGCTGCCTGATATGACGATCGAGCAGATCGTCGGTGAAGCCTCCATGACCTGGCTTCGGTACTACGATGGCACGTCGCGTTTGGTGCGTCCCACCGAGTTGGAGACTCTGTTTCCCACGGGCGAATTGATCGTGTCCCAAACCGACACTCAAGGCATTATCACGATGTGCAATGAGGCATTCGTGAGGATGTCCGGATATGAGCGCGAAGAGCTGATGGGGGCTCCGCATTCGATTCTTCGTCACCCAGATATGCCTGCGGCGGCATTTGCTGACCTGTGGGACACCGTTAACGCTGGAAAGCGTTGGAGCGGTTATGTCAAGAATTTGCGTAAAGACGGGGGATTCTATTGGGTTTACGCCACCATCATTCCAAAGATTCGCAAAGGTGAGATCGTCGGACATACCTCGGTGCGTCGTGAACCGTCACGAGCCAAGGTTATGGAGATGGAGGCCTTGTATGCCTCGATGAACGGTCAGGGGGCTCGGTTCGCATGACCCTTCATTTGGCTATCAGCCCCGATGTGAATGTGCGTAATGCCACGGACTGGTTCATCTTCAATACCTTGATTCAGCGGATTCTGGGTCAGCCAGTCCGCGCCACGATGTATGACGATTTCGAGGAATTGCATCGCGCATTTCAGCGTTCGGAAGCTGATTTCGTTTTCGCCAATGCCGCCAATACTGCCTCCCTGGTGCGTGACCACGGCTATCTGCCGCTAGCGGCACCAGCCCAGCTAGCGAATGAGGCGGCTGTAGTGGTGGCTGAGGAATTCCCAGCCCAGCAGGTCAAGGATCTGCCGGATCGGATTACCGCGGCGGGAACGGACGCCCCCGATGTGGAGCGAATCTGCCGGATTCTGTTGGAACCGGCAGATCTGGGACCTGAGACCGTCGAGCTCAGCATCAAACCCAACCCCATCATCGTCGCTAAGGCGGTGATCCGGGGGGAGGCGAATGTGGGTTTTCTACCCCAGGAGGCCTATAACGAGCTGTCCTCAGTTGTGAAACGGCAGCTGCGGGTCCTGGTGTCCAGCAAGATCTATGTGGTGCGCCACTCGCTGTTGGTCAGCCCAGCATTGGGTGAGCACCTAGACAAGCTGTGGGAAGGCCTGGCGTCGATGAACGCCAGTGAAAAGGACCGGGAACTCTTGGCGGCCCTGGGCGCGCCCAATGGCTGGGAGCGTCTCAGCCAGGAGGACACCGAGTTCATGATTGAT
>JBHAEB010000054.1:0-11680 GCA_041855345.1 Arachnia sp.
ACGATGGGGATATAGAGGTTCATGATTCGACCTTTCCTTCCACTTGCCTGTTCACGCCGACGGCGCTGCCTTGGATAGGGCGTTGATGATGCGGTCCATCGCGTCACCGTCATGGCTGTCGGTCAGATTGGCCAGCAGCTTCATGACAAAACGCATAAGAGTCTTATGCGGTAGCCCGTAGGTGGTGCACAGATGCATCACCCTCGGGTCGCCGATGAGTTTGACGAAGATGGTGCCCAGTCGGTAGTAGCCACCCAGCCGGGCCCGCAGCTGGGTGCGATAGCCGTGAAGGGCGCGTTCAGCAGACTCGGTACCAATCCCCCGAGCCTTGGCCTCGGCGATGGCGTCGGCAGCCAATTCTGCCGATTCCATGGCATAGGCGATGCCCTCACCGTTAAAGGGGTTGACCATGCCACCGGCATCGCCGACCAGCAGCAATCCACGGCCATAGAGGGGCTGCCGGTTGAAGGCCATCGGCAGGGCCGCTCCCTGGATCTTGTTAATCCGGTTTTCCTCCCGGAATCCCCATTCCTCGGGGGTGTTATCGAGCCAGCGTTTCATCAGCTCGCGATAGTCGGTTTTCTGGAAGGAACGGGAGGTATTGAGTACCCCAAGACCGACATTGCAGGTCCCGTCGCCCATTCCGAAGATCCAGCCATAGCCGGGCATCAAGGTCGATTCCCTAGGTTTGCCATCCCACAGCTCAAGCCAGGACTCGAGATAGTCATCGTTGCTGCGCGGCGAGGTGTAATAGGCGCGGTAGGCCACCCCCATAGGCCGGTCATCGCGTTTATTCAGGCCCATCGACACCGACAACCGGGAGGAATTACCATCCGCGGCGATCACCAGCGGGGCGCGATATTCCTGGCCAGTCTTCGTCCGAACACCGACAATTCTCCCGGATCGCTCGTCGAGGATCGCGTCGGTGACATTGGCCTGCTGAATCAGTTCAGCACCATAGCTGACAGCATGCTGCGCAAGGAGATTGTCAAAATCGGCTCGAGGACGCACCAGCCCATAGGGCGGAAAATCAGTAAGTGAGGGCCAATCGAGTTGGAAGGGTTCGACTCGGCCACCGTAGATGCGCAGCCCCTTGTTATGAAGCCATCCCGCCTCCACTGAGGTATCGATCCCCAGCCGCACCAGGGCCCTGGTTGCACGCGGGGTTAGGCCGTCGCCGCAGACCTTCTCCCGCGGGAAACTCGTCTTCTCCAGCAGGAGGACATCGATCCCCCGTCGAGCAAGGTTGGCGGCAGCAGCAGAGCCACCGGGGCCAGCGCCGACGACGATGACGTCGGCTTCCGCCTTCGGCATTCATCTCTCCTAGGGGTTGCATGTTAATGACCCGCATCAGCGGGGGTTTGCAGGGTCAGTCTAGGGTCTGCCAACGGTTCTCACCAGCCAGTCGTAAAACCCGTGAAATAGGCTTCTGACTAGGCCTTTCATTTCGATATTTGGCAACATTTTTCGCGCGTTATTCCGGCCAGTAGCGACCGAGGTGATTCGTCGGCCAGATGGCTTGTGGCTGAAATGTTCCCCCTCGGCTATCGTTCGGCAGGTGAGCCTTGACTTCGCGACGAAACGGCTACGCGCCACAACCGTCGCCATCGACGATCCCGAGGACCTGTCCCGGTTTCTGACCCCCGAGCGGTCTACCGCTTTTCTGCGTCACTGTGAGGGAATCGTGACCCTCGGAGAGGTCGCGCGCTTTGACACTGATTCCGCCGATGCCGCCGACGTGTGGTGGAACGAGGTTCACTCCCATATTGACCACGATTCCGAACTGCCTGGCGCCTGGGGCACTGGCCCGCTGGCGGTCGGCTCCTTCGCCTTCGATCCCGATAGATCCCGTAGTCGCTCGGTACTGATTGTGCCGGGCGTCATTATCGGACGACGAAATGGCCAGGCCTGGATGACGCGCATCAGCGAAGGCCGAGCCAGCCTGGAGCTACCAGAGTTCGGGGAGGCCCTAGCGCCTCCAACCGGTGTTCAAGCGACCGCAGAGGGCATCTCTGGGCCTCAATGGGAGGCCTTGGTAGCCGAGGTCGTCTCTCGGATTCGTGCCGGGGAGGTCAGTAAGGTGGTGTTGGCTCGAGCCCTGCGCGCTCAAGCCGATCAGCCCATCGACGCCCGATTCATCCTGCGACGTCTCACCCAGGCCTATCCGATGGTGTGGAACTACATGGTCGATGGCATGGTTGGGGCTACGCCTGAGCTTCTTGTGCGCCGCCAGCACACCTTGGTGACCTCACGAGTGCTGGCCGGCACCCTATCCATCGACCCAGAACATACCCACCCGATGTCTCTGATCGGCGAGCTCACCGGGTCTGACAAGGATGTTTCGGAGCACGAATTCGCCGTCGCTTCGGTCGCTGAGGCGCTGGCACCATTCTGCGCTGCGATGAACGTGCCCGAGGCACCCTCTGTGCTGCGCTTGCCCAATGTCATGCATCTAGCTACCGATGTCACGGGAGTCACCGAACCCGATGTCAGCGCACTGGCATTGGCCGCAGCCCTTCACCCGTCGGCGGCGGTATGCGGCACCCCCACCTTCGTAGCCGGCAACATGATCGCCGAACTTGAGCAGCTCGACCGGGGACGCTATGCAGGTCCGGTGGGTTGGGTCGATAGCAATGGTGACGGCGAATGGGCGATCGCGCTGCGCGGCGGCTATATCAATCCTGCTCAGCCAGATGAGATCCGGCTATTTGCTGGTGCCGGCATCGTCGCTGATTCCGATCCCGCAGCTGAATTGGCCGAGACCGAGGCGAAGTTCATTCCCATGCTTCAGGCCCTCGGCCTGCACTGACCACCGAATACCGCGTCGACATCGTCAGGTGGTGCCACTAGCTGACCCATGGCGGTCAACCTGCCCCCACAGACTGCACGATGGCGATCTCACCCGCTGGCCTATAGCCGTCAACCCGCACCCAGCTCAGAACTCACACTCATCCATCCGGCAGGACCACAGGACAACCGCTAATCAGCCTCCAGCAACCGCCAGATCGCGGCACCACCAACGAACCAATAGCGGTCAGTCAGCACCCAGCTCAGAACTCACAACCATCCATCCAGCAGGACCCACAGGGCAGCCGCCGACCCTCACCAGAGCCTGCGAGATGGCGCTATCACCAACTGACCCATAGTCATCACCGTCACCCGGCCCATGATTCACGCTCGTTCGGCAACCCACGACCGCGGACATGAATTAAGAAACAAATCGCTGTAGTTAAAACCTATATTTTCGCAACACATTAATATTACAACCCTTGTCAGGGCAGGTTTAGCTTGCTTGCGGGGGGGTTGTAACCGGGCGTAACGTAATTGACGTCAGATGCGCGACAGACGAAAGGCTCAACTCATGTCCACCATCACCCCCATCGCTTCCTGCGCCACCACTACCTGCGCCTTCAACAACAACGGTTGCACCGCCTTCGCGGTGACCATCGACGGCACCTCCGGCTGCACCACCTTCATCACCCTTGACGCTCGCGGCGGACTGCCGAGCGCTGAGGGCCGCGTCGGTGCCTGCCAGCGCCTGGACTGCTCCTTCAACAAGGACCTGCTCTGCGGCGCTCAGGGCGTCGCTGTGGCCGACGGCGTCTGCACCACCTACCAGGCTCGCTGAGCCACCCGGCCCCCAGGGCCAACCGTCTGCTCTAGCTCAGGGCCCCGCTGTTGCGGGGCCCTTGCAGCGTCTCCACATCGCTATCCCAGCGCATCATCTTTCGCGCGGGCTTGCCGCGCGCCGCTTCCAGTGGCGGCCTGCTACCGGCACAACTACAGCGAGGGCCAGCAACCAGATTTGGTAGTCGACAGCCGAGGGTCATGGATAACCACGGGTCGCAGACAGCCAAGTGCCCCGCCTTCACGGGGCCCTTAGACTCTCGATGCCAGCCGTCAGATGCGCTGGTTGCGCACTGGCTCCGAGTTCATCACGAGTCGCTCCAACTCCAGGCTCAACGCTGAGACGGTATCGGCTGGCAACTCAAATGCTGCGAAGACCACCGCGGTCTCCACTTCGCCGATGTGCATGAGGGTTACCCCTTCTGGATCAACATCGACGCAGAACACCTTGTTGCGCACATGGGCGCATAGCCCTGCCGCGCTGGGGCGAGCCGTCGCCTGTCCTGCAAGCAGGCCAACTCGAACCGCTTGGCACAACTGCCGCAACCTGGCGGTACCCAGATTCACCACGGCATCATGGGCCTCAAACTCGCATAGTTGCGGCGCCCGACGGTCCCTCACCTCGTCCCAGGTCACCGGCGTGACTCCGCTGTGGTCATGGACCAGGATCCGATCAGTGTTGATCACGCCCACCCGAGCTCCAGGCACGGTCGCCAGTTCCGCGACGCGTTCAGGGAAGCCGCCCCTATCCAGCGCTGTTGCGATCTGGTCCTGGCTCAGCAGCACCAACTCCCCCATCAAGTGAGCCGAGGCCGCGACCACTGACAGGCTGACCTCGCGACTATGACGCACTAAATCGAGGCGAACCATCACGCCAAGACCCGCATCCAAGGTTGACAGCAGACAGTCCGGATCTGGACGGAAGGCCACCACCAATTGGCCGTCGCTTCCTCGCCCATGGGCTACGCAGTCGTAGCGGCTACCTAGACGCCATGCTTCCAGGCAACAGGCAGCGCCGCCTTCCAGCATGCGTAGAACCACACCTTGGGCACGCTCAGCGCAGGTCCTCCCCTGTGAGACCTCGGGTGAAGTGGTCATCAGCGCCACCTTCCAGCTCGATTAACGCAACCCTAGCGCATGGAAAGTCGCGGAAGAAAGGCTACCCTTCCTAATCCAAGTTGGCCGATGTTACCGACGACGCTGCACCTTGACCTTCGCCGCCCCAGCCCGCTTCTGCTTCTCCAACTCAAGCAAACGTTGCTGCTCCTGCTGGGCATCCATGAGCGACTCCTGGGTAAAGCCAGACCTCAGGACCATGAAGGCGATGATGGCGATAGCGAAACTCACCCACTGCGGCAGTCCCAGCAGTAGCGGCAAGGTCACCAACGAGACGATGTCGATTCCCCGGAAGATCGAGAACATCATGCCAGGGGGAAGCGCACCCACACCCACCGAAACGATGGGTCCGCCATAGTTAGCCGGCTTGGCGGTGACCCATCGGAAGGCAGCCAGCACACCGGCTGCGGCGCAGATGAGGGACTGTGAGAACCCGTGCATCAAATCCAGGCTGCCGGTGAAGTAGCCGCCGAAGGCCGGCATGGTAGCCACCGCCCAAATCAGCGCCAATCCAGCCGGTACGACCATGGTGGCCTGTCGGATCTGAGTCATCGAGAAGGGGAAACAACGCTGCAACCCTTTGCTGCGAGTCAACACCCGCAGCGAGTTACAAAAACCGATGAGCGCGGCCATGAGCACCAGAGCCGACAGTGCGGGGTTGAGGACATCGACCCCAAGCGCAGCCACGCCATAAGGAACCGCCATCGACGCCACCCACAACACCAGGGGCCGTGGATGTCGCCAGAGCCGTTGCAGATCTCGCAGCACGATGGCCCAGACCCCGCCTCCTGCGCCACGGGTGGGTTGCACGAAGCCCTTCAACCGGGCTTGATGTTCCATCAGGATGTCTCGCATCAGGGCGAAATCCAGACCAAAGGCGGCACCCTGCATACCGCTCAGCAAAGCCCCACCGCTGGTCAATCGTTGCCGACGTAGCTGCCGCAGCCGAAGCCAGGCCGGCACAATGGAACCCAGCCCCAGCAGCAGACCAACGGCGGCCACCAGCCACGCGATCTGCAGACTCAAGGCCTCCAGCGGCTGGCTAGGCAGCAGATCGGCCCCGATACCCACCAGGATGACCAGTCCCACGACCCCCAGCAGCCCTACCAGCCACAACAGCAGTGAGGTGATCCACCGACGCTCCACACCTTGCTCGGCAGCAGCGAATGCCACAAGCCCGAAGCAGCCAAACCCGGTGGCTAGGGACCAGGTGAGGATCTCCGGGGCCCCGCCGCCGACGAGGGCCGCCACCAAGGCCCCCATCCCGGCACCACCGACAAGGGCGATTGTCACCGCTGCAACCAGCCGTCCCGACAACACCTTGCGTCGATCAACATCCCCGTCAAGAATCCAGAAACCCTCCGCAGTGGAGGCAAGTACCGGCCCAAACATCCGGGCGGCGACCAGGGACAACGCCAAGAAGGATGCTGCCGCCGACCACGGCAGCAGATCCCGGGCAGCGCTACAGGCCGGGGTATCACAGCCCGCCACTGACTGCTGCGCGTGGATGACAGAGTTCACCAACATGGCTCCGATTAACAGCACAGCGAAGACCATGATGTAGCCATCTTGGATGGCCTGGAGTAGATTCCGGTCGGCTCGGCCGCGTCGCCAATCCCTCACCAGCAGCCGAAGCTGCCCTTCGTCTACCTTGCCGATCTCTCCGTAACGCTCATTCATCAGCGTTCACCCAGCCGAACCTCGCGGGCGCCGATGGCCGCCAGCAGGGTGGGCTCATGGCTGGCGAGCACGATAGCCAGCCCGTCTTTGAGTTCCTCTTTAAGGCGTTGCCCCAGCCACGCCACACCTTCGACATCGAGCCGTTGCTCTGGTTCGTCAAGCACCAGTAGGCGGCGGGGCCGTACGAAAGCTGTTGCCAAGGCCAACCGACGACGCTGCCCCGAGGACAAAGTGGCCGGTAGTTGCCCGGCCTGAGGCACAAGCTGTACCTCGTCGAGCACTTCGTCGACAAGGTCATCGGGGTTGGCTAGGCCGTGAGCGCGGGCTAGCAGGTCCAGGTGTTCAACGACCGACAGGTCGGGGAAGAAATCGAGATCGTCGATGACGGTGGCGACATTGCGTCGGATCTCCGCGCTGGATTCATTCATCCGCACCCCCAACACCTCAACACTGCCCTCGTCGGGCCGTTCAGCACCAACCAGACAACGCAACACGGTGGACTTACCAGCACCGTTACGCCCAGTCAGCGCAACTGCCTCGCCCGCACGCACCTGGAGATTGAAACCCTCCACGATGACATTGGGCCCGTAGGCCTTGCTCAGTTTGTCTACCTTCAGAACGATCTGCTGTTTCGCCACACGGACCATTGTGTCCTATTGCGCAATCCCATCGCAGGGCCGCCACCAGCTGGCGACACGCTAATTACCGCTAGGATGCAACAAAGTACCAACGGAGGTAACGACGATGAGCGGCATCGCATATATTCACCCAGAAGCCACATTACAACCCAGCAAACTCGAACTTTTAGCGTCATGGTTACCGAATCAGTGGTGGTTCGACGGCGACGCCAGTGATCTCGAACTCCTAGCCCGATACCGTTTCGCCGATCCAGAAGGGGAGGTCGGCCTGGACGGCATGATTATCCGATCCACTGATGCGGTCTACCACATACCGGTGACCTGGCGGGCCGCCGCCCTTGAGGGCCCGGAACTCATCGGCACCCTCGAACACTCAGATCTGGGACTGAGATACTGCTACGACGCCGAAACCGATCCGGTATACCGGGCTGAGTTAATCCGAGTCATTAGCCAAGCTGACTGCGATGCTGACATCGTCGAGGTAGGCCAGCACACTCCCCTACCACGCACCCTCAGGGCCTGCGGCAGTGGGCTGGTTCCGGGCGTGACAACCGGCTATCCCTATGTGGTCCACAAACTCGACCGCGCCCCCATCAAAGATGTCGTGGGCCAACTCATGGGCACCTGGCGCCACCACGGCATTGAACGTGCGGATCTATTGGCTGTTCTGCAGTAATGTCCCTCGCCTTGATGGGCCGCCAACAGGCGGCCTGGGACGGTTATCAACCAGCCGAGAACTGCTGCTAGTTCGTCGATAACGAGTCGGGTAATGCCAGCCACTTGTTTCGGGCCGCTCAACGGCTGATTATCGAGGTAATCCTGTTCACGCTGAATTAGTTCCCCGGAACCATCTCTCTTCCGGGGAACTAAAGGCGATCCCGGACTGGTTGAATCAGGGTTGTGTCCCTGCCCGGCGGTGCCCTTCGAGATCGGCGACTGGCAGCGGTCCCTAGTAAGGTGTGCCCATGCAGCTCACCCGTGCCAACCTCGACAAGAAACGCACCGAGGTTTCGGCGATGTTTGACCAGGTGGCCCCCCGCTACGATCTGCTCAACACGGTGCTCTCGCTGGGACAGGATCGCCAGTGGCGCAAAGCCACCCTCGCTGCGGTGGCGGCCAAACCCGGTGAGCGAATCCTGGATTTAGCCGCTGGCACTGGAACCTCCTCCGTGCCATTCCAGCAGGCAGGTGCCCATGTTTTTCCCACCGATCTATCGATGGGGATGTTGCGGGTAGGCAAATCTCAGCAGCCCGGCCTGGACTTTGTTCGTGGTGATGCACTGGCCCTGCCCTATCAAGACAATTCCTTCGATGCGGCGACCATCAGCTACGGGCTGCGTAACGTCGAGGACACTGCCGCCGCGCTGCGAGAACTTCACCGCGTCACCAAACCTGAAGGGCGACTGGTCATCGCGGAATTTTCCACCCCAATCCAACCCGCATTCCGCTTCCTCTATGTCCACGCTGCCCTACGGGTGCTGCCCCAGGTGGCCAAACTCTCCAGTAACCCCGCCGCCTATGGCTATCTCGCTGAATCTATCTTGGCCTGGCCAGCGCAGGAGCAGTTGGCGGAACTGCTCGTGGACTGCGGCTGGCGTCGCGTCGAATGGAAGAATCTTACTGGCGGGATCGTTGCTTTGCATCGGGCATGGAAATGAACATCCTCCTCGACCCTTACGCGGCACGGGGTTGTCCAGTAAAAACTTTCAACGCTTTTGACCCCACGGCGGTGCGGGTAGCGGCTCCGCTTGATGACTCGCTACGAGAAAGCTTCGACGGCGGTGCGGATTTCCGCGATTCCGTCTTCACGACCATGGCTGACAGCCCAGGCGTAGTGGATTTGCGTAGCACCACTGATCGCTGTGCTGCCACCCTCTCCGCCATGGCAGCTGGGGTTTCAGCCATCATCGGGTGCAGCCTCCCTATCGATCAGAAGGGTCATCGACGCGGCCACCCTGATGCCCTGGTGCGGGGCACAGACCAAACCGACGGCACCCCCGGCTACTGGCCGGTACGGTTCAAGCCCTATCGGGTCCTGGAGGGGCAAACCGGAGCCAAGGACCTGCGCACCTCCACACTAACGGCCCCCACTCAACTCGAACCGCTGCCTCATCTGCGTTTCCGCGCCTACCGCCAAGGAGCGCTGCTGGAACTCGCCCACCATTGGCGTCTGCTCCAAGCCTGCGGATTCGCGGCGGGTACGGTTTGGGGTGGCATCGTCGGTCGTCACGACAACCATGAACAACGCATCGCCTGGATTCCCCTCGATGCACGATTCCTCAGAACCTTCTCACGAACCGCTGCCAGCGGCCACACCTTGCGCTCGGCCTTGGAACGCTATGACCATGAACACGGCTTCCGGGTCTACGTCGCCGAACAGGCCAGCACCCGCGTCCCAGGTGATGACCGTCCACCCGTGGTTCGGCCGATTAGGGTTCCAGAGTGTGAGTGGTGTGCGTGGTGGCAGACCTGCCGACCCCGGATGGATGATGACGACATCTCACTGCGGATCAGCAAAACCCCACTGGATGTGCGGGAATTACAAGCTCTTCTTGGGCTTGGCATCAAGACCGTCTCCCAATTGGCAGAGGCCGATATCGAATCGCTGCTGCCGCGATATCTCCCAGAAACTGCACATCGCGATCACGCCGAGTCACGACTACGGATCGCTGCCCGACGAGCCCGTATGCTCAAACGCGGGGTCGCGCTGGAGCAGGTGACCTGCACCCCAATCGCAGTGCCGCAGGCTCCCATTGAAGTCGACCTCGACATTGAAACCGATGATTCAGGGCGAACCTACCTGTGGGGGGTATTAGTCACTCATCGCGGCACCCGCTCCCAGCGTTACCAGCATTTCAGCTCCTTTACCGCCCTTGACGCCGACCAGGAGGTGGAACTGGCCGCCCGGTTTGCGCGTTGGCTAGTGCAATTGCTCGCCGAGCATCCCGAAACCAAGGTATTCCACTACTCCGATTATGAGGTGGTGCATTTGCGCCGGCTAGCCGCTCGCAGCGCCCATCCGGATCTCAACGCGGTTGTTGGGTTGATTCGGGCACATTTTGTCGATCTCTTCTTAGCTATCAAGGACAATTTCGTCGGCGTTGACGGACTCGGACTTAAGGTCGTGGCCAGCAAGGGAGCCGGGTTCTCGTGGCGCGACGAGGAGCCAGGCGGGCTGAATTCACAACTATGGTTCGCCACTGCCACCACCGATCCCTCACCCGAGGCCCGGGATGCAGCGCGAACTCGAGTTTTGGAGTACAACGAGGATGATGTGCTGGCCACCTGGGCGGTACGCGAATGGCTTCACAAACTCGATCGTGCAACCCTGAGTACCAATCCATCAGACCAGGGTCTGACGTAACGGCTAAGTCCTTGCCAGGCCACCGCCAACACAACTAACGTCGCTCCCAACGAAGGGAGGTGGCATGTCGGCCGCCGACGAACCGGCACAGCCGCTGGTAATAACCAAGGACCTAAGCAAGGTCTACCGGGTAGGTGAATCACGCGTTATCGCGCTGAATCGAGTCAACCTGGAAATCCCTCGCGGCCAATTTGTCGCAGTTGTAGGAACCTCGGGTTCAGGCAAGTCCACCCTGCTCAACATGATCGGGGGTCTGGAAAAACCCACCGCCGGTCAAATCTGGGTTGACAGGCAACCTCTCCATAAATTTTCGGAAACCAAATTGGTGACCTATCGTCGCGAGCAAGTTGGTTTCATCTTCCAGTCCTTTAACCTCATGTCCACCTTGACTGCGCTACAGAATGTAGCCTTACCGCTGTCCTTCCGAGGCATACCAAAGACCCGACGCAATACCGTCGCTAAACGCATGCTGGTGGCTTTAGGCTTGGGGGATCATCTCCATCACCGCCCAACTCAGCTATCCGGGGGACAACAGCAGCGAGTTGGCATTGCTCGGGCTATGGCAGTTAATCCCAAGCTCGTATTCGCTGATGAACCAACCGGCAATCTTGACTCCAAAACAGCCGAGCAGACGCTACTGCTATTTCGGCGAGTTATCCGCCGCTTTAACCAAACCTGGCTCATGGTCACCCACGACCCTCATCTGGCTAGCTACGCCGACACCATCATCTCGATCACCGACGGTCGCATCGCCAACATCACCCATTCCACCCACGAAGACACCCAGGAGCTGTCATGAGATCCGCCCGCTTCCTTCTCGGAATGCTCGTCGCTTCCCTCGGCCTAGTCCTGCCTACCGGTGCCCATGGGCTGTCGGCCGAAACCCCAACAGCGGTGAATCTGGCTGCCACCGCTCCCGGTCAGACCGAAAGCAGCACCTCCCCCTCCACCAACGCCAGCAGCCCAGGGAATAGCACCGCCCCTAGCACGGGAAACACGGAGAATTTGGGCAACACCTCCGGGCCTGCGGGAGTCTCGGTGCCTCGATTGATGCTGCAGGCGCTGACTACGGATCCGGCGACGGTCACGGCAGGCGAAACCTTCACCTTGACCTTCACCCTGGTCAACACCTCGACGCGGACCCGGGTGAACAACATCAAGGTGACTCTGAGCCAGGGCGATGGCGCTTTCCTGCCGGATGCCGGGTCATCGTCGCTGTACATTCCCACGATCAAGGCCGAAGGCACAGCGTCGC
>JBHAEB010000055.1:0-2684 GCA_041855345.1 Arachnia sp.
CCAGCTCGCGGGCAGGTCTGGCATGTTCAGGTATCCATGGATGGTGCCGTGGCCACCCCGCGTCGTCATCCAGTCACGAGCGAGCCCCTGGATTTTGAGCAGTGGCTGCGGCTGCAAGATGCGCCGATGCGGTTGTCGGTGGTGCCGCGCCGGAAGCTCTCTTCCTTGCTGACCTTCCCGCTGTTGAGCGCCGAGGGGAAGACGGCCATGCGTTTCCACCTGGCGGAGGGCACGCTGCGGGGCTGCGACGAAGCCGATGTGGCCGCGCTCAAACGCAAACGAGACATCCCGACCCAGGCCGAATTCCAGGACCCACACGATGGGCAATGGCATAGCCTCAGCGATGCCATCGTCTACCAGTGGAGCGAGGGGCTGCTGAGCTGAATGGATTCGTCGTCGAAGTGCCGTCCCACCTGGCAGATTGAGTCTGCGTGAGGCATCTCGCGGACGCTACGGCCCACCATCCAGTGGCGGCATACACGTGGTCGCTGTGTTTATTCCCAGAGCAGTTATCAACCTATTCAGGCGACGCGGTATATTCCCGGCATGGTGTCGTTGCCTGAGGTCTGCCGATCACAGGAGTTCTGGTCGGGTTATTGGAGCCCGGACGGGCAGCGATTCCTCCTGGCTGGCCTCGATACCGTCATCTACTCGGCCAGCGGTCAGGTGGAGCGGATTTTGCCGGATGTCATTGTCGGGTCACACTGCCCGTGGAGCCCCGACGGTGGGCGCCTGGCGACCTCCGACTACATCTGGGACATCCGGACCGGCAACCCCACCTGTTGCGATTCCCCAGCTCCCTGGGTTGAGGTGGCGTGGGACCCGCAGGGACGGCGCGTGGCGGGTATTTGCCGCGGCCTCCAGATGACCGGGATCTGGGACGCCACCACCGGTGTTTTGCTCACCGAACTATCGGGGTGCGAGTACGAGCCCGGTTCGCTGGCCTGGTCTGCCGATGGTGGTCTCGTCGTCACCGGCACCCACCAGAGTGTCGCGATGGTGTGGGATGCGGCGACGGGACAGCTGGTGGCCACGCTCAGCGACCCGAACCAGGCCGGGAAGGTAGGTTCCACCTGGAATGTGGCGTTTGTTTCCGACACGGTGGTCAGCACCTCAGATGGCCGGGCGTATCGCGAGTGGGAGGTAGCCACTGGTCGGCCCATATCGACTCGCCCTGCCGTTCCTTGGCAGGAGCCGGGGCTGGTGCATGCGGGACGGCGAATCGAGCCGAAGGCCGCCACCTTGGTCGATGCCGACGCTCACACGACGAAGTTGCCCATCCCCGTTGGGGGACACTGGATCTCGGTGAGCGCTGACGGCACCCGAGCCGCAACCTATGACCGTGACGGCTGCGCCCTGTGGCGCCTTGATGCCCCAGCCCCGGATGTCACCATCGCCGCAGGTGGGACTATCCGCACCCTGGACTGGAGCAGAGATGGTGCACAGGTGGCGATCGGCACCGCAGATGGCCGGGTGCGCATTTTTGATGCGGCATCGGGGGAGCCAGTCGCGGATTTGGGGTATGGGAGCTGGGTAGAAGACGTGGTCTTCGGCGATTCCCAGGTGCTGGTGGTGCGCGGCGGTAGCGAACTGCAGGTATTTGATGAGCAAGCTCAGGTCGTGGCGTCACTGGCGCACCCGGGTGGGGTCTCGACGCCAAGTTGGAGCTCCGACGCGCGAGCGATTGCGTTTGGGGACTACGACTCAGGTGACGGGGTCTACGTCTGGGAACCGGAGACAGGCGACCTGCATCCGCTGCGGGAACCCTCCAAGTCCCCTTGCGGGTGGGGTACCGATTACTTGACCTCGTCGTGGGGTTCGCGCTTGGTGCTGGGGAGCTTCACCGGGGTGGAGGTGCTGCATCTGGACCGCAACTATCGCGTCGACACACTTGTCGTCGCGGAACCTACACGTGGATTTGACGCGGCCATGGGGGTCGGCCATGTGACGTTCAGCCCCGACGGGTCCTGCTTCGCCACCGACGAGGCCGGCCTGACTATCCGCGATGCCGTCACCGGGGCCGTCGTGGCTGCGCATCGAGAACCAGTGGCCTGCGATCAGATTCGCTGGGTCAGCCCGGCAACGATCCTGACGGCTTGCAGCTATGGCGTCTACACCTGGCAGTTCAGCCTGAAACCTGCAAAATTGCGACTCATCCGCCTCTGGACCCCCGGAAAAGGCCCATAACTCGCCGAAAAGCAGGCGGTCGACGAGTAGCCGCGGTCTGCGCTCCGGGATAGAGCACCTGCCATACTGGCGGGATGCATCACATTCAGGGGCTCGTCGCGGAGTTGGAGGATGCTCGCACGATTGCCCAAGAAAGGGACTTGCTTTGCGTTCCTCTGCCGCAGGGTTTCGCCTATGTCGTCTTTGACAATCAGGGTGTTTCTGAGCCCATCGAGGACGGGCCCGAGTCGGCGGTAGAGCGGAATGCCTACCTCAAAGAAACCCTTCCTGGCATTCTGGGTGACCAGCCGGTGGCCTATGTGGAGACCGACTATTTTGGTGGTTCCGGGATCCAATCGGCTGCCCTTTGGCGTGGTAGTGGCCTGGAATTTGTGGCCTCTGAGTACAGCTCACCCTGGGTCGCGCCGGTTGTACGGCCAATCAGTAGCGCATTGCGGATGCTCGGAGTTGTGGCGTCGCCTGGGCGAGATGAATTCGATGCGATCGCTCTGGGCGAG
>JBHAEB010000056.1:0-4197 GCA_041855345.1 Arachnia sp.
ACCCACAAGCTGGCTGAATCGTTGTTATGGTTGCTCACCTTAGGGTGGCTCAGCTACCCTTATGCCGTCGTGGAGGTGTCGCCTAGTACGGTCTATGGCGCCCGCCTGCTAAGCGGGTTTGGGACTTAATCCCATCGCGGGTTCGAATCCCGCCACCTCCGCCAGTAGAGCCCCTGTCCTCAATTGAGGGCGGGGGTTCGTTTTCCACTGACCTGCGGCTGCTGGGCAAGCCCCTGTTCCACCCGGTAGGGCACCGGCCATGAACCCAGCGGTGGAGCCGGGTGGCTGCGTCGGTAACCAGGCCGCATCAATTCGTTTGCGTCGCTGCACCCGGTGACGTATAGTTTCGTCTCGCCCAAGCGCTCGTAGCTTAATGGATAGAGCATCTGACTACGGATCAGAAGGTTGGGGGTTCGAGTCCCTCCGAGCGCGCCAGCCCCGCAACAGCGGGGTTTTTTTATTTCTTCACCACCCTCCCGGGTGCTCTCTCATCCTGGTCGCGGTATTTCAGCGCCTTGGCATCACAGGGCTACGATCTCACCTATGACTTCCTTGTGGGCCCATCGCGGGGCATCGGCTTACGCCCCGGAGAACACCATCCCGGCCTTCAAGCAGGCGGTGGATATGGGGGCCGACGGCGTGGAGCTGGACGTCCAACGCACCGCCGACGGCCACTTGGTGTGTATTCATGACGAGACCATCAACCGCACCTCCAACGGTTTCGGCAAGGTCGTCGACCTGACCTTGGAACAGCTGCGGTTGTGTAACTTCAGCAACGGCTTCGTCGGCCATCGCAATGTTCAGATCCCCACCCTGCGTGAGGTCTTAGAGCTGCTGGCACCGACCGGAGTCACCATCAATGTTGAGCTGAAAAACACCGTCGAGCTGTATCCGGGAATAGAAAACGACGCTCTGAAACTGGTTCAGGAGGCAGACCTGCTGGACCGGGTGATCTTCAGTTCCTTCAACCACTTCTCGCTGGCGAATCTGCGTGGTGCAGTCCCGCCTAGGAACTTGGCTCTGCTGTACTCCGATGGACTATATGACCCCTGGAAATACGCCCAATTCTTCGGCGCTGCCTGGCTGCACCCGCACTATTACATGCTGCAAATGCCCAATTACATGTGGCTAGCCCATGAGGCAGGAATTGGGGTCAATACCTGGACAGTGGACCGCGACGAGGACATTCAGCGGCTAGCCCAGCTCGGCGTCGACGCCATCATCACCAACTTCCCAGACCGGGCGCGCCGCCAACTCGAACGCAGCGGTAGGAGAGGCTGACCATGACTAACCCGTTTCGCCCCGAGCGCTGGGAACCCGTCGAGGGCTTTGATTTCACCGACATCACCTACCACCGCGCTAAGGAAGTGGCGGCGGTGCGGATCGCCTTCAACCGTCCTGAGGTCCGTAACGCCTTCCGCCCCCACACCGTCGATGAACTGATCATGGCGCTAGATCATGCCCGCACCAGCGCAGATATCGGCTGTGTGCTGCTGACCGGCAATGGCCCCAGCCCGAAGGATGGCGGTTGGGCCTTCTGCTCTGGTGGGGACCAACGGATCAGGGGTCGGGCGGGCTACCAATACGCCGACGGTGAGACCGCTGAGGCCGTCGACAAGGCGAAATTGGCCAGGCTTCACATCCTGGAAGCGCAGCGGCTGATTCGGTTCATGCCCAAGGTGGTGATCGCCCTAGTCAATGGGTGGGCTGCCGGCGGCGGACATTCCCTCCATGTGGTCTCCGATTTGACCTTGGCCTCAGCCGAATACGCCCGATTCAAACAAACCGATGCCGATGTCGGCTCCTTCGACGGTGGATTCGGCTCGGCCTATCTGGCCAGGCAGGTGGGGCAGAAATTCGCCCGACAGATCTTCTTCCTCGGCGATGTTCACGATGCCGAGGAGGCCCACCAGATGGGCATGGTCAACAAAGTGGTGCCCCATGCTGAGTTGGAGGAGGTCGGGCTGGAATGGGCGGCGAAGATTTGCGGTAAATCCCCAACCGCGCAGCGCATGCTGAAATACTCCTTCAATCTCATCGACGACGGGCTCGTCGGGCAACAGGTGCTGCTGGGGGAGGCCACCAGGCTGGCCTATATGACCGACGAGGCGGTTGAGGGTCGTGACGCCTTCCTGCAGCGGCGATCCCCCGATTGGTCTAGCTTCCCCTACTACTACTGACCACAGCCGGTATCGCTAATCTAGTGGTGGGCGTCGTTCGCCTCCAGTTGTCGAAGGGGATCCTCATGACCACATCCATGTTCCGCCGTGCAGCCATCGTCGCCGCTGCAGCTGGACTGGCCCTGTCAGTTGCGGGCTGTGCTAGCAAACCCAGCCTGGAGGAATACAAGGAGGGGCTGTTTGCCGTGTTTACTACGGGCATGGCGACCAGTGACGCTGCGGCCGTGGACCTAGCAGAGAGTTACCGCCCCTACACCGATTGCTTCGCTGAGCAGTCTTACGAAGAGATCAGCGCTGAAGGGGCCAAGGCGATGATCTCCACCGATGTGGAGAAACTCGGCGATCTGTCGGAGGCAGATAGCGCCGTGCTCAGCAAGGCCGGGGAAGCCTGCGCTGACAAGCTGGCCGCTGTGATCGGTGAATCTGAGTGACCCTTATGGGGTGAACTCCCCATCCCATCGAAGCCATCGGCTGCTCGCATCAGGCTAGAGTGCGGTCAAGATCGTCAACTATGTGGATGGAGTTCATGATGCCTCGTTGGGTGAAAACCACACTGGTGGCCGTGGCTGTGGTCAGTGTGACACTGGCGGGGACGGCCTGCGGCACGGGTAAACCCAGCAAAGACCAGGTCAAGGCTGGTGCGGAGAAGATCATCCAGGCTGTGGGTAGAGTCACCGACGCCGACCAGATCGCCCAGCTGGCGGACTGCCTCACCGAAGGCATCTACGAGGTTGTCTCAGTTGAGGGGCTATCGCACATCGCGAAGGGGGATCAGCGCACCATTATGGAGAACCTCAGTGAGGCTGACTTAACCCAGATCAACGCTGTTGGGGAGAGCTGCGAGGACCAACTGGGGTAACTGAACCCTCCTAGCCCTGGGTGAACCCCTCAATGCGTAGAGTGGCTGGGCAGAAGAAAGGAACGAAGATGAATCCTGTGATCAAGACCGCTCTCGTTGCCCTGGCCGCCACCGGCCTAGCCCTGGGATCTGTGGGCTGCGGCAGTGGTAAGCCCAGCAAAGAGGATGTGAAGGCTGGTCTCTTGAAGGGCTTCGAGGCCAGTGAAACTGGTGGTACGACGCCGACTGAAGAGGTCAAGCCAGTACTGGAATGCGTCGTCGACAAGGTGTACGACAAGGTCAGCGTCGACACCCTGAAGAAGATGGCCTCAGGTGACTCCGCGAAGATGACTGAAGAGATTTCGACCGAGGATGAAACCGCCTTGACCGAGGCTAGTAGCGCCTGCGCCCAGGAATTGATGGCCGAAAGCTAGTCGGCCAGGCCGTAGAGCCTGTCGCCGGCATCGCCGAGACCCGGCACGATGAAGCCGCGCTCATTGAGCCGCTCATCAACCGCGGCCACCACCAGGGTGCAGGGCACATCAAGGTCCGCTAGGAGTTCTTGAATCCGCTGCACCCCTTCGGGGGCGGCCAGTAGGCAGATACAGGTGATGTCATCTGCCCCCCGGCCCACCAGGAATTTCACCGCCTCGCCCAGCGACCCGCCCGTGGCCAGCATGGGATCCAGCACATAGCACTGGCGACCTGACAGGTCCTGGGGCAGTCGCTCAGCGTAGGTGGTGGGTTCCAGGGTGTCCTCGTCGCGGATCATGCCCAGGAAGCCAACCTCAGCAGTTGGCACCAGCCGCAACATGCCATCAAGCATTCCCAAACCAGCCCGCAGGATCGGTACCACCAGCGGGGCTGGGGAGGCCAGTTTGAGACCGGTGGTCGGGGCGACTGGGGTTTCGATCTCGCACGGAACCACCCGCACCCCCCGCGTGGCTTCGTAGGCCAGCAGCGTGACCAACTCCTCGACGAGTCGGCGGAAGGTGGGCTGTTCGGTCTCGCGATTACGCAGCACCGTCAGTTTGTGATCGACTAGGGGATGAGAGATGACGCGAAGTTCCACAAGGTCACTGTTTCACATTCAGCCCTGCTCGGTCACGGACAGCTACGTTCTTTGTGGAAGTTTTCGTTCAACCTGCCCCGGGGGCTGTGTAACCGGGCGTGATCTGG
>JBHAEB010000057.1:0-47049 GCA_041855345.1 Arachnia sp.
CTCACCCCGGATCCGGGATGAGACTGTTTTGTTGTGGGGGTCGCAGGGGACGACCCCTGGTTGTTGAAACCTAAGTCTCACCCCGGATCCGGGATGAGACTGTTTTGTTGTGGGGGTCGCAGGGGACGACCCCCAGATGTTGAAACCTAAGCCTCACCCCGGATCCGGGATGAGACTGTTTTGTTGTGGGGGTCGCAGGGGACGACCCCCAGATGTTAAAACCTAAGCCTCACCCCGGATCCGGGATGAGGCTTAGATGAGTTATGTCGAGGATCCTTACGATGGGGGACGGACCAGCACCTAGCCGCCGATGACCCGGAGGGTGTCTTGGGCCATGGCCAGTTCCTCATTGGTGGGGATCACCAGCACCTTGACCGGAGAATCCGGGGTGGAGATGGCTCGCTGCTGCTTGGAACGCACCGCGTTGGCTTCCTCATCCAGGATGAAGCCGAGATGACGCAGCCGACGTAGCGCCCCGCCTCGCACCGTCGAAGCATTTTCACCCACACCGGCGGTGAACACCAGTGCGTCCACACCACCGAGGATCGCGATATAGGCGCCGATGTAGTGGATGAGGCGATGGATATAGACATCCATAGCCACCTTGGCTTCCTCATTGCCCGCATCGATCTGGTCGTCGACGTCGCGCATATCGGTGAAGCCACACAGACCACCCATGCCGGACTGCTTGTTCAGTAGGGCGTCGACTTCGTCGAAGCCATAGCCCTGATCTCCCAAGAACTTGAAAATACCCGGATCGATATCGCCCGAACGAGTCCCCATCACCAGACCCTGCAGCGGGGTCAGGCCCATTGAGGTATCAACGGCAACCCCGCCATCGATGGCTGAGATAGAGGCGCCATTACCCAAATGGCAGACGATGAGCTTCAGCTCCTCGATGGGGCGATCCAGGAATTTCGCTGCCTGCTTGGAGACATAGCTATGCGAGGTGCCGTGGAAGCCGTAGCGACGAATCCCGAGCTTGTCGGCAACCTTCTTGTCGATCGCGTAGGTGTAGGCCTCGGCAGGCAGGGTGGAGAAGAACGCGGTGTCGAAGATACCCACATGGGGCACATCCGGGAGCAGGGCCATGGCCGCCTTGATACCGGCGATACCTGGGGGATTGTGCAGCGGAGCCAGGGGCGACAACTCAACGAGTTTGGCGATCACCTCATCAGTGATCAATGTCGACTCGCGGAAGGTGGAACCGCCATGGACTGTTCGGTGGCCCACCGCACGCACCCCCTCCAATGAGGGGCCGTGATCGGCGAAGGCAGCCACCACACCAGTGAATGCCGCGGTGTGGTCCGGGTAGGGCTGCTCGATGATGGTTTCAACGCCGTCGGCGAGGACCTCATGCTTCAGTTTGCCGATCTCCTGCCCGATCCGCTCAACGATGCCGACCGCCAATGGCGCGCCTTCCTCGGCATCGAACAACTGATATTTCATGGAGGAGGAGCCGCAGTTGAGCAGCAGGATGCGATTGGTCACGCTTACTGTCCTTGTAGGGGTTGGATGGGTTCAGTTGGTCTGCGCCTGGATGGCGGTGATGATGATGGTGGAGACGATGTCTTCAACCAAGGCGCCACGGGAAAGATCATTGACCGGTTTACGCAGACCTTGCAGCACTGGGCCGATGGCGACCGCCCCAGAGGTTCGCTGCACAGCTTTGTAGGTGTTGTTGCCGGTGTTGAGATCCGGGAAGATAAACACCGTCGCCTTGCCAGCCACCTCGGAGCCTGGCATCTTCTTTGCGGCCACCACCTCGTCGACGGCAGCATCGAATTGGATGGGGCCTTCAACCTTGAGCTCCGGGGCCTTCTCCCGCACGATCCGGGTGGCTTCACGGACCTTGTCGACGTCGGCTCCGAAGCCGGAATCACCGGTGGAGTAGCTGAGCATCGCTACCCGCGGCTCAATACCGAAACTCGTCGCGGTGGCCGCTGAGGAGATGGCGATATCGGCGAGCTGCTCAGGGGTGGGATCCGGGTTGACCGCGCAGTCGGCGTAGACGACGACGCGGTTGCTCATGGCCATGAGGAAGGAACCGGAAACCACCGAGACCCCCGGCATCGTCTTGACGAATTCGAGTGAGGGCCGGATGGTGTTGGCGGTGGTGTTGACCGCACCGGAGACCATGCCGTCGGCCAGACCCAGGTGGACCATCATGGTGCCGAAGTACGACATATCAGCCAGCTTGGTGCGAGCCTGCTCCAAGGTGACGCCCTTGTGGGCGCGGAGTTTGGCATATTCGGCGGCGAAGCGTTCCAGCAACTCTGGATCATTGGGGCTGACGACGGTGGCCTTGGTGAGGTTGAGGCCCAATTCGGCAGCGCGTCGGGAAATGGTGTTGGGTTCACCCAGCAAGGTGATTTCGGCTACGCCACGCTGCAGCACGATATCCGCGGCCTTGAGGACACGATCGTCGCCGGATTCCGGTAGCACGATGCGCTTGACCTTGGCCCGCGCCATCTGCATGAGCTGGTGCTCGAACATTGTGGGGGTGCGGATCTCAGAACGCGGCATTGCCAGCGCCGCCAACAACTCTTCTTCCGGTACGTGACGGTCGAAGAGGTCACGAGCGACCTCGATCTTGCGCGGTGAGGAGGTGGCTAGGCCACGCACCTCACGCAACGCGATGGCCGTGGTGAAGGTGTCGTTCGTGGTGGTTCCGATGGGCAGGTCCACCTCAGAATCAGTCAGCAGTGCCGCCACAGATTCGGGAATTTCAAAACCGCCAGTGAGCACCAGCGAAGCCAGTGGGCCGTATTTCGCGGAACGATGAGCCATGATCAACGCAGGCAACAGATCCACCCGGTCAGCCGGCACGATGACCGTGGCCTCCTGGTGAAGCCGGTTGAGGAGATTCGGCAGGCTCATGCCGCCGATCAGGGCACCGAGGGATTCACGGGAAAGACTGTCCTGCTTACCCCGCCACAGCGTGGCACCCACCGCGTCGAAATACTGCCCAACTGAGGGAGCCGCCAAGATTGGGTGTTCGGGGACGACGAAGGTGGCGACATCGCGAACACTCTTGAGAACCGTGGTCAGTTCTTCAGCCATCTCAAGGTTGGCGCGGGCCGCGACGATGGCCACGACGGTGTTGTAGCGGGCCTCGTAGGCCTCGATGGCCTCCTCGGCCAGGCGTCGCACCTCTTCAGCGGAACGATCCGCAGCCCGACACACGAAGATCACTGGTGCATTGAGGTTGGCGGCGATGATGGCGTTGTGATCCAACTCGGTGCCCGAGGTCAGATCGTCGAAATCCGAGCCGAGGACGACCATGGCTTCGAATCGCTCTGCCAGCACACTGTATTTGGCGATGATGGTGTCCAGCGCGGCAGCCGGGTCAGCAGCCCAGTCTGCGTAGGAGACACCGACGCTTTCCTCAAAGCTTTGGTGCTGGGGGCTGTGGCTGGCGAGCAACGCGCGGGTGATGCCGTCGTCTTCGGTGGATTGCACGAGGGGTCGGAAGAAACCCACGGATCGCACCTGACGAGCGAAAACTTCGAGTACCCCGAGCGCAATCGCGCTCTTGCTGACTTGCCACTCCGATGAAGCAATGTAAACGCACCTGGTCACGCACCTAAGACTAGCCACTGTTAGCGACACTGTGGAAACTTTGCGAAGGTTTCCCGGCCGATCGGCTGACCTCGTGTCGTGTTCCCGCACTGGATTGAGGCCGAGGGGCCGACCTACCTAGCGTCGTGGGATAACGTGGGACTGCCCCGATGACGGGGTGAGGTTGTGTCGAGAAAGGCAAAGATGCGCACCGAAACCGACCTGCTCGGTTCCCGAGAGGTACCCGAGGATGCGTGGTACGGCATTCACACGCTGCGGGCTATAGAAAATTTCCCAATCTCTGGGGTGACGGTCAACTCCATCCCGGATCTCATCCGCGGCATGGTGCAAGTGAAGAAGGCAGCGGCGCGGGCAAACCACCAGCTGGGGGTGTTGGAGGACTGGGTGGCTGAGGCCATCGACCACGCCTGTGATGCCATCCTGGTTGAGGGCCGCTGCCTCGATCAGTTTCCCATCGACGTGTTTCAGGGTGGGGCGGGTACCTCACTCAATATGAACACCAACGAGGTGGTGGCCAACCTGGCCTTGGAGTACCTGGATAAACCCAAGGGCAGCTACGAGATCATCGACCCCAACGATCACGTCAACCGCAGCCAATCCACCAATGACGCCTATCCGACGGGATTCCGCGTCGCCCTCGATGCCCAGTTTGGACGACTGGTCACGGCCTTGCAGCAACTGGCAGAGGCCTTCGCCGCCAAGGGGCGAGAGTTCCGCAAGGTGCGAAAGCTCGGACGTACCCAGTTGCAAGACGCGGTGCCCATGACCTTGGGGCAGGAATTCACGGCCTTTGCGGTCAACCTGGGTGAGGAGCTGCGGCAGCTCGACTATGCCCGTTCCCTGCTATTGGAAGTGAACCTCGGTGCTACCGCCATCGGAACCGCCCTCAACACCCCACCCGGATATCAGGTGCTCGCGGTCAATCACCTCTCCCAGGTGACGGGCAGGCCCTTCGTGATGGCCCCGGATCTCATCGAGGCCACCTCTGATACCGGGGCCTATGTCATGGCCCATGCGGTGTGTAAACGGATCGCCTGCAAACTATCGAAGATCTGCAATGACCTGCGGCTGCTCAGTTCTGGACCTCGCGCCGGACTGGGAGAGATCAACCTGCCAGCGATGCAGGCTGGCAGTTCGATCATGCCGGGCAAGGTGAACCCGGTCATCCCAGAGGTGGTCAACCAGATCACCTTCAAGGTGCGGGGCAACGACGTCACCGTCGGTTTAGGTGCCGAGGCCGGGCAGTTGCAACTCAATGCGATGGAGCCAGTCATCGCGCAGGCATTGTTTGAATCGATCGCGCTGCTGACCTCAGGCTGTGATGTGTTGCGGACCCGTTGCGTCTCGGGCATCACGGCCAACCAGGAGGTCTGCGAACGCTATGTCCGTGAATCCATCACCGTGGTGACCCTGCTCAACGATTACATCGGGCATCGAGCCGGTGATGAAGTCGTGCGGGAGGCGGCTCGCACCGGTCGTCGGGTAAGAGACATCGTCATTGAACGTGGCCTACTCGACGCCGAAATCGTCGATCGCTTGCTGACCTCTGGTGGGGCCCAGTCTGCTGGCAGCTGACCGGCTGCTGATCGCGGCCAACAGCGGCGGTGGGGTTGGCGCGGCCCAATCAGTGGTCGCTGATGAAGAGTGGTGGGGCTGAGCCCTGTGACCCAGCCCCACCAGCGAAGTGCACTGGTAGCAGGTTTAGGGGACCGCAGCTTGACCCCAACTTCCGTTGTCGTAGCTCAGGTAGACCACCAGCGGGTCTCCTGAAGCGGTGGTGAGCGTGACCATATAGGAGCCATCGCCTTGGTCAACGACGCCGCCGGGTTCGAGACTCACGCTGCTTCCTGCGGCATCTGCCAGCAAGGTGGTGGCAGCTACGTCGTAGTTGAGCAGTTCAATCAGCGTTTCTTGGTCTTGTTCGCTGACAGCTACCGCGATCTGCCGGGCCCGTTCCTCAACGGTGGGGGTGTTGGAGCGGGGCCAGAAGGCCACGGCGGCGGCACCCACAGCAACAACAGCGACCAGTGCGAGGATCCATAATCGAGGTGACTTCATGACAGTCCTCACTGTGAGAAGTTAGATGCCGATTATGGTGCCACAGCGCCCCGACTATTGGGCCAATTGGGTGCGAAGCCAGGAGATTTCGTCAGCGTGGTTGGTGGTGGGGGTTTCCAGGATGATGGGGGCGGCTGCGGATCGCAGTAGGGCAACCAGCGACTCCTGGTCGATCTGGCCCTGGCCGAGGGAAGCATGCCGGTCGCGACCGGAGTCGGCAGCATCGCGGGAATCATTGCAATGCACCAGGTCGATACGACCGGTGATAGCGCGGACCTCGTCGACGACGCTGGTGAGATCCAACCCGGCCGCATGGGCATGGCAGGTGTCCAAACACAGCCCGACCTGGCCAAGATTCTCCGAGCCCTCCAAGGCACTCCAGAGCCCGGCCATCGACTCGACATAACGCATCATCGCCTTGGTGCCGCCAGCGGTATTTTCGATGAGGATGGGCACTGGCAGCTTCAACCCGTCGACGCATTTACGCCAGTTGGCATAGCCCAACTGCTGGTCCTCCTCAGCGGTGACATGTCCGCCATGGACGATGACCCCACGCGCCCCAATGGCCGCGGCTGCATCTACCGTCTGTTGCAGCAGTTTGCGTGACGGAATCCGGATCCGGTTATTCGTGGAGGCCACGTTAATGACATAGGCGGCATGGACATATAACCCGATCCCGGCTGCCGCGGCCTGCTCACCCAAGGACTCAGGCCAACTCGGCTTCTTCCACGACTGCGGATCGCCTAGAAAGACCTGGGCGATATCCGCCCCGATAGCCCCAGCCTGGGTTACAGCATCCGCTACATCAACATGCGCACCAATCACCATGACTCCATCTCAGCAGATATCGCGCCCAGCTCAACAGCTTGACAGTCGGGTGTGGATGCGAGTCGGTCACGATGTCGGACCGGCTGGGAAGTAAGTCGATTGGTGTGGGGTTGCGGTGGGTCTGGATCCAACGTGGCCTCGGCCTTGGCAGTGGCCAGGGGTTCTATGGCTCAGCCCTCGGCCACGCGACACCAGGTCATGGCGGGTTGTCCTGAGTTGGACGGAGGCCCCGATCAGCCCGGCAGGGGCATGGGGGAGAATCATGGGTGTGAGTACCGCCGCTGATATCTGGGCCCCACCGTTGCCGCCTGTCAGCCCTGGAGGATTGGCCAGGCCGCGCATCGCGATCGCGGGGATCTCCATCGAATGCAGCACTTTCTCGCCCCATCTGAGCGGCGACGACGCCTTCACCCGCAGGGAAGGATCGGCGCTGCGCTCTTACTATCCGTTCCTGGAAGCGGGCACGGATCTTGGCGAGGCGGCCGAATGGGTGCCACTACATCATGCCCGGGCCCTGCCCGGCGGGGCAGTGATTCGCGACACCTATGACACCACTGTGGCCCGTATCCTCGCATTAGCCCAACAGCAGGGCCCTTTCGATGGTCTGCTCTTGGATATTCATGGGGCGATGAGCGTGGTGGGTCTTGACGACGCCGAGGCTGATCTGGCGATGAAGTTGCGTCGGGTCCTGGGCCCTGACTGTTTGATCTCTGCCACCCTTGCTCTTCATGGCAATGTCTCCGCCGAGCTGGTCGCCCAAGTAAACCTCATTACCTGCTATCGCATGGCCCCGCATGAGGACTGGCTCAATACCCGGCAACGTGCTGCTTGGAATCTCGTCGCCCGGCTACGTGGCCCGGTGGGTGCCGACCCGGATGCCCGTCGTCCCTGGAAGGCCTATATCCCCATCCCACTACTGCTACCTGGAGAGAAAACCTCCACCCGGGTTGAACCTGCAGCCAGTATCTATGGGATCGTTCCCGAGGTTGAAGCCCGCGACGGGGTGCTCGACGCGGCGTTGTGGGTTGGCTACCCATGGGCTGATGAACCGCGCTGCCATGCTGCCGTCGTCGTCACCGGTGATGATCCCGAAGCGATACGAGAGGGCGCGGTGGAACTTGCCGAGGAGTGGTGGGCCGCTCGTGATGAACTCTGCTTTGTTGGGCCGACGGCCACGCTAGATCAGGCCTTGACGGCGGCCACGACCCCCGGCGCCCAATATCCCTTCGTCATCTCCGACTCGGGTGACAATCCCACCGCAGGGGGTGCCGGTGATAGCTCGTGGAGTTTGCGTGAACTCCTAGCCCGACCCGAATTCGCTGCCGGGGACTGTGCCGTCATTCATGCAGCCATCGTCGACGAGGAGGCGGTTGCCGAGTGTTATGCCGCAGGGGTTGGCCAATACGTGGACCTCTATGTTGGCGGCAATCTCGATCGTCATGCACCAGCTGCCGAACTCTTCGGCCAGGTGTATTCGCTGTATGCCGGTGATGACCAGGCCGGGCGGCAGGCGGTGGTACGTTGCGGCTGCGTCTATGCCATCATCACCTCCAAACGCAAACCCTTCCACCGGATCGTGGACTTCCAGCAACTGGGGCTCGACCCGCACATCGCCCAGATCATCGTGGTGAAAATCGGCTATCTCGAACCGGAGCTATGGGAGCTAGCCGCCACCTGGATGATGGCGTTGACCCCCGGTGGGGTCGACCAGGATCTGGAGCGGCTCGGCCATCGTCGGTTAGCTCCCGGGACCTGGCCCTTTGACCGTTCCAACCCGAACCCCGAACTTGCCGCCCAGCTCACTCGATAGGAATTCCATGCTGTACTTCGACCAACGCACCGGCCCGGAACTGGGGGTCAGCTATCCCGAGGTCGGGGTGCCTGAGTGGTATCGCGACGCCAAACTCGGGGTCTTCATCCATTGGGGGATTTTCTCGGTGCCCGCCTGGGCTGAAACCCATGATGGGAACGTTCCCGTCGAGGATGCGTTTGCCCGCCATCGCTACGCAGAGTGGTATGCCAATACCATCCGGATCCCCAGCTCCGCGGCTCGGGCCCACCACGTCGCCCGTTACGGTGAGGGCACCAGTTATGAGGATTTGGCCCAACAGTGGCGGCCCACGGCCAGCCCTGCCGAACTGGTGGCTGCTGTGCTGCGATCTGGAGCCCGCTACGTCGTGCCAGTCACCAAACACCACGATGGGTTCTGCCTGTGGGACACCGCCACCACCAGCTTCAATACGGTCAACCGTGGTCCAGGACGTGACCTGATCGCAGAGTTCGCGACGGCCACCCGCGATGCCGGGGCGCGATTTGGGGTCTACTTCTCCGGGGCCCTGGACTGGCATGTTTCGGACCTGGCGCCGATTCAAAGTGAGCGCGATCTGTTCCTGCTTCGCCGCAATGATGAATCCTTTGCCCGCTACGCCGCCACCCAGCTGAAGGAACTGATAGACCGGTTTGCCCCCTCGATCCTGTGGAATGACATCGAATGGCCCGATGCCGGTAAAGGTCATGATGACTACGGTGTGGCTGCACTATGGCGACACTACCTGGCGGCGGTCCCGGATGGGGTAGTCAACGACCGGTGGGGGGTTCCCGCCCATGGGTATCTCACTCGCGAGTACATCGATGTTTCTGGAGTGCAGCAGCAGGTGTGGGAGTCAACCCGAGGGCTGGGCATGTCCTTTGGCTATAACGCCAACGAGGATGCCAGCCATAGCCTCAGCCCCGAGGCTCTCATCCGGTTCTTCGTCGACGTCGTGGCCAGCAATGGAAATCTGCTGATCAATGTCGGGCCGCGCGCTGATGGGACCGTTCCCGAATTGCAGCAGCAGGCCCTTGACGGGCTGGGACGATGGTTGGAAACCAACGGAATCGCGATCTTTGGGACCAGACCATGGCATCGCGCCGGGGATGCTGATGTGCGCTACACCGTCGGTCAGGGTCGGCTTTACGCCCATTGCCTCAGCCCTGCAGTCGGCGAGCTGCGGCTACCCGACGAACGCGCCCACCTCACCCAGGTCAACTGGCTGGGCGGAGGGACCACAGCGGTGACAGACCTTGTGGCCCCCATCCCAACAGCCCTGAAGGGCCAAGCCGTGGCGGTAGCAGACCTGGGGTAGGTGGGCGAACGCCTGCCAACGCTTAGGCGCCGGTCTTCGGAGGCCGTGGTTTCGCCGGCGGTGTGGGCTTGCCCACCGGGGTGCTCGGCGTGGGAGTCGTCGGGGGCACGCTCGGCGGTGGCGTGGTGCTGGGCGGCGTCGTGCTCGGCGTCGGGGTGGGGCTTGGTGGTGGCACTGCCTTCCAGCTCAGGGTGAACTCACTGTCCAAAGTCACATTCTGATAGTCGGTGATGATGATTGTTTGGCTTCGAGGGTCGGTGCTGAGTAGCAATTTGCCGCTATAGCGGGACCCCGCCACGGTGACCTTCATGACAGCAGAGCCATCGGCGGCATCGTCGGGAACATCGAGGAAGAGATCCACTCCGGTTGGTACCGCTGCCGGATCCACAACGGTGCCCTTGGCATCAACGATGGGATAGGGGGCCCCGGAGATGGTGGCAGTCGGAGCCGAAGATTCGATGCGGAACGGCCCAACCGGGACATTGGCGGCGCTGGGTTCGGTGGGTGCGGTGACCTTAAGGCTCGGGCCGGAACTCTCATCCAAGCCGAGGTTCGCATCTGAAATGAGATAGGAATACAACTTCATCACGCGCTGACTACGGGGATCACTGCCATCGATGTCGGATTCGGCGGCGATTCCGGTCAGTTTCGTGTTATCGGTGAAATGCCAGATGGCGGCCTGGGTTGCGGTAATCACCTCTTTTTCATCCAAGCCTGTCACCCCGGACCGAGCAGCGACACTGGCGAGGTCATTTTCTGGCCAACTGTTGGCGACGATCCATGCCACCTTTCGACGAACCTCCGGGTTAGATGCGAACTGGTTCGTACCCGGGAAATCATCCCAGCCGCCGATTCTCAGAGATGTTCCAGGTACGACCCTGACCGTCAACTCAATGCAGTAGGCGCGAATCGCTGAATTGGTGCCGCTGGTGTGGATGGTGAACACCATGGTCTCGATGGTCCTGGGGGGTGATATGCCCTCCAATTTGGCTTTGTAGCCCTGTTGGAAGTCTGTCATCTTGTCAGCCAGCTTTGGGTAGCCTGGCGGGTATTCGTCACCGTGGGCGGTGGGTAGGCCCAGGGCCAAGACGAGAGCCAGCGAAGCTGCAATGAGTGTGAGGATTCGGCTCCTCAGCGCGGTCAATCTCATGATCTTCCTCGATCTTGATTCCGGGGAGGAGAATGGATCTGTTCCCCTCGCGATCCTGGAGGCTTAGTCACAATGACCCCGTTGTGAGGTGAAACACCTAGTCGTGCAGCACCCGGGGTGAGCATGCTCTGCCTCGTGAGATAGACGTTAGCATATTGCTAAATGGAGAGCGGCGAGACTGAATCAATTTACTTTTGGAACTCGTATTGGCCGGTGTGCTAGGGGAGGTATTCGGAAAGGCGAATGGGTGGTTGCGTCCCTGCTCAACCTAGGGTGCGGAGCCCAAGGCATCGGCCTCGCTTGCGGTGCCGTCCCGGCATCTTCTCGCGGTATCAGCGAGGCTCCCACCGCCCCGCCTCCGATCCCGTCATGGCATCTCCTCGCGGTATCGGCGAGGCTGCCACCGTTCCGTCTCCGATCCCGTCGCGGCGCCTCGTCGTTGTGGTGATCTGTCGCCCAGGGGCATGAAGCAGCATCATGGGGGCGGCGCAAAGCCGATGGCCTGGTGTTAGGGAAGCAGAATCAGCTTCCCATCAGCTTGCCGACGATGGCTTCATAGGGGGCCATGACGGCCCCTTTGGTCGATGTGGTGCCGGCTGCGACATGGATGGCGATTTTGCGGGGACGACGCAGCGGCTGCCCAGAGAGGTTGACCTCTATGAACCAGCGCTCATCCTCGTGTTCCCGGAACCAAGCGAAATAGTTACGAACGTTGGCGTCGACGAACCGGATGTTGCCGAGCCGCAGCGTGGGATGTTCTCGCCGCAGTGCGATGAGATGGCGGTAATAGCGCAGGATCGAATCCGGATTGTGCTCCTGCTCGGCGACGCTGTAACCCACGGAATGCTCATAGCCGACCAGCCACGGAGTTCCTTTGCTGAATCCGCCACCTGGTCCTGGCGTCCAGCGCATCGGCACTCGGGCGTGATCACGGGTACCGGCGAGGATTCGGGGCCATGATGAGGCTCCCTCCTGGGCGTAGAGGTTGAGCGATTCCACGTCGCGTAGGGCTGAGATATCGGGGAAAGCCTGATTGATCGCGCCGATCTCTTGGCCTTGGAAGATGAATGGGGTGCCACGCATCATCAATTGGATTGTGGCGAGGGCCTTGCCCACTTGAGTGCGGAATCGTGGATCGGGGTTGACCTTGCTGATCATCCGAGGATTGTCATGATTCTCGTAGAACAGGCTCATCCAATCGTCGGCGCCCAGCCTGGATTGATAGTCGATGTAATAGCGTTTGAGGAAATTGAGGTCATAGGCGTAATCGTCCCAGCGGATATGGCCGGGTGTTTCCAGATGGTCGAAGCTGAAGATCAGATCCATCTCGTCGCGTTGGGTGTTGGTCATGAGCCGCCCAACCTCGATACCAGCACCGGGGGTTTCGCCAATCATCACTGGCCTGGCATCGGCGCCGGGGGCCTCATGACCGGCAGGTAACTCATGCCGGATGAAGGCCTGCTGGCGTAGCTCTGTCAGATAGTCGTGCAGGTGTGGGCCGTGGAAATAGTGCTCCACGCCCGTGAACCCCATGAGTTTGCCGACGAGTGGATTTCCAGCGGGCAGGCCCTCGCGTTTGGAGATGTAGTTGATGACATCGAGCCGGAAGCCGTCGATTCCTTGCTCTAGCCAGAATCTCACGATATCGGCCACCTCGTCGCGCACCCGAGGATTGGCCCAGTTGAGATCGGGCTGCTCTGGGGTGAACAGATGCAAGGACCAGGTCTGCCCGATCTGCCGCCAAGCAGGCCCCGAAAAGAAGGAAGTCCAGTTATTGGGGATATCGCCGTCGCGTAGGAAGTAGTAGTCGCGGTATTCGCTATCCGGATCGGCTAATGCAGCTTGGAACCACGGATGCTCGTCGGAGGTGTGGTTGACCACCAGATCCAAAATGATGCGCATTCCGCGGCTGTGGCAGGCCTCAATCAACTCCTGGAGATCAGCCATGGTGCCCATCTGCGCCATCACTGCCCGATAATCGGAGATGTCGTAGCCCATATCCTTATTCGGCGAGGCGAAAATCGGGGATAGCCATAGGCAGTCGACACCGAGCTCGTCAAGGTAATCGAGCTTTCCCAATATGCCGCGTAGGTCGCCGATACCGTCGCCATTACTATCTGCGAAGGATCGCGGGTAGATCTGATAGAACACCGCCTGTTTCCACCAGGTGGCGGTGATCGGGCCGGGGCGTCGCGGCGGGGCCTCAGGGCAGGTGGCCAGCAACTCCACCAGGGTCTCGGCGAAACCCTTACCCAATATCCGATCCAGGTGGGACAGCTTGATCTTCGAGACCACCGGGTTGGTGACCCACCGTGGGGACCGGCCCAGCTGCATCATCAACTTGTCGATGATGTCGCGTCCGAGCGGATGAGCGTAGACCTGGCCGAGGGTTGCGGTGCGATCAAGAGTCACGACGTAAGTGTGGCAGGGCTTGCTCTGCTTGTCAGCGATTCTTCGCCGATGCGGCCCTCCAGGTCAGTGTGTCGGCGATCATCGGTGGGTTGATGGGGAGGGCCGCCTGAGGCTGGATGGCTCGAACCTGGCGGGATTGCCGGTTTCTCGTCGGTTGCCACCCCATGTCGGCACATCGCGATCAGCGAACGAACAGCCATGGGCTGGATCAATGGGTCCCTGAGGAGTTAGGGGCGAGTTCAGCCAGGATCTCGGCGTAACGCTTCTCATCCAACCGGTAGCCAATCCGCAGGATCAGCCAACTTACCGCGATCAGTGCCATCGGCAATAGCAACATGACGGCCTTGAAGGCGCTGATCCCCGACTCTGTGACCGCATCCACCGAGGCCGCTCCACTGATCCCTGAGACCACCAGCGCTACCCCAACGAAACCACTACCGATGGCATTAGAGGCCTTATAAATGAATGGCTGCACCGACAAGGTCACTGATTCGTTGCGGCGTCCTAGTTTCCATTGGCCATATTCGACGCAGTCCGCGATAAACATCAACATCAGCAGTTGAATGAAAGCCTGCCCGGTGAACAGCAACACCCCAGAAACCGCCACCATCGCCATCGTGGAACCTGCGAACCAGAAGATCGTGAGCCCTGCCAAGGACAGCGCCACACCGAGGCTATGCAGCTGTCTGCGGGTCAGCCACCGGCGCAGGACCGGGAATAATGCCAATCCAGTCAGCTGGGCGATGGCGAGGATCGCGGTGAAAATCGGGTAGGCGTCCTCGTCGCGGAAGACATATTTGAAGTAGTACAAACCCAAACTGGTCACCGTCATGTAACCGCCCATGAAACACAACATCGAGGCAGTAACCCACAACAATTGATCGTTGCGGCCGATCACCTTGACGAGTTCCCTAAAAGGGGTGTGAACCGGTGCGGCTGCAACTTTCTGCCGGGTAAATAGCAGGGTTAGCAGCTGGAAAGCGAGCATCAACACCACCAGGATCACCGCGAAACCAAGCCAACCTCGCTGCAAACTACCCAGCTGGGCGCCCAGGGATTTAGTGACCGGAACTAAGGCGACGACCACCGCGAACAAGCCGACATTGGCTGAAACTCGGGCGATCATCCCGGTGACCTCACGCTCCTTGAGGTCTTGGCTGAGGGAGGGCAGCATCCCCCAAAACGAGATGTCATTGATGGTGTAGCTGACCGACCACAGCAGATACACGACGGTGAACCACACCAAAAACGCTGTCCCAGTCAACTGGGTGTCGATAAACAGCGCGATAGTGCCCGTCGCCCACAGTCCCGCACCCAACGCGATCCACGGTTTGAACTTGCCCCAACGTGTCCGGGTGTTGTCGACGATCACGCCCATGATCGGGTCATTGAGGGCGTCGAAAATCCGCATCGCGACGATGACGACCGTCACCGCGACCGTCGTGGATGCGGGGATGAGCAGCACATCGGTGAGATAGAACATCAGATACATGCTCACCAACGCAGCCATCATGTCTCGACCAAGTGTGCCGAGCCCGAAACTCAGCCGATTGCCCCAATCCGAGCCTGTCATAGGCTCAGTGTCGCAGGTGCGGTATTGGCGACGATGTGGTGGGTCAGAAGCGGGGATCGTTGGGTCGTCGTTCTTGGTGAGTGGTTGCCGTCGCATGGCGTTCGGCGATCCGGGCATCGTGGTGAATCGATACCTGCATGTATTGATCGGCAATCCGGGCATCGGGTCGGGTCGCTGAGGAGCTGATTCTGGTTGGGCGGTTGGGCGGATTGAAAACCTCGGTCAGATAGCTATCTCTAATCACACACACCGGGCGGGGTACCAGGCCCTAAGCTTGCTGTGCTACCAGGAGGACCCATGATCGATCACCTTGCCGTTCAGCTGCGCGCCACGATTGCCGCCCACGCTGACCGACCAGCCACCCGTATCCGCAAAGCTGATGGCTGGCAGGTGCAAAGCTTCCAGGAATTCGGTCGCCGCATCGACGAGGTAGCCCAGGGGCTGCTGAATTGTGGCCTCCAGCCCGGTGATCGGATCGGGCTGTTCGCCAATAACTGTCCTGAATGGTCCCAGGTAGATTTCGGGGCGGCCACGGTGAGGGCAGTGCCGGTGCCGTTGTATGCCACCTCCACCCCTACCCAGATCCGGCATATCGCAGCGGACTCTGGCCTGCGGGTGATGTTCGTCGGGGGTCAAAGTGAATGCGATCGGGTCTTGGCAGTAGCTGGGGAACTGCCCGAACTGGAGCAGATCGTGGTGCTGCACCCCTACGACGGGATGCCCAACAACGTCGTGGCCTATGACGATTTCCGCGCCACCCCTGACTCGGCAGCCCTCGACGCCCGGTTAGCTGAGGCGAGGCCACAGGACCTAGCCTCCATCATCTACACCTCCGGTACCACCGGCGATCCCAAGGGGGTGATGCTGCGCCATGAGGCCTTCATCGCGCAGAAGGTCGCCGTCGAGGAGTTCTTCGATTTCGGGCCGCCGGAGCATTCGCTGTGTTTCCTGCCGCTATCCCACGCCTTGGAGCGCGCCTGGACCGCCATCGTGTTGCTCAAGGGATGTATGAACACCTATGTGGCAGATGCCCGCACCGTCGCTGAGGCGATGGTGCAGGCTCAGCCGACGTTGCTGGTCTCGGTGCCGAAGCTGTACGAGAAGGTCTTTGCCACTGCCCATGCCAAGGTGGCCTCCTCCAAGCTGAAGCGCAGGATCTTCACCTGGGCGTTGCGGGTGGGGGGCCGTAACCAGCATGCCTATCGCAAGGGCGCTCGGCCCTCACTGCTGTGGCGCGCCCAGCTTGGGCTGGCAGATCGTCTTGTCCTGTCGTCGATTAGGGCTGCCATGGGTGGGCCCAAGGCGGTGCTGGCCTGTGGGGGAGCGCCGCTGCGTAAGGAGGTGGAGGAATTCTTCTCTGCCATCGGTATGCCGATCTACACCGGCTATGGACTGACCGAGGCATCGCCCTTGGTCACCTTCAATTCGCCTAGTGGTTTCAAGATCGGAACCACCGGACGGGTTATTCGGGGTGGCCAGCTGGGCATTGGTGAACACGGTGAGGTGTTGTATCGCGGCCCCAATGTCATGGCTGGATATTGGCGCAATGAGGAAGCCACCGCTGCTGCCATCGATGAGGACGGCTGGTTGCATACCGGCGATGCCGGCTATGTCGATGTTGACGGTTTCCTGGTGATCACCGACCGGATCAAGGACATCATCATCACCTTGGGGGGAAAGAATGTTGCACCCCAGCCTATTGAGGGCATGATCCTGTCAGATCCGTTGTTTGAGCATGCCGTATTGCTGGGTGATAACCGTCCCTGCGTGACCCTGTTGGTCCGGCCATCGCTGCCCCATGTTGAGGAACTTGGCACCATGATGCAATGGCCTGGGGAGGTAGCTGATTGGCTGAAATCCAATGAATTGGCTGAGGAGCTGCGTCGTCGGGTGGCGGAGTTGACCGCGATGTTGCCGAGTCAGGAACGTCCCCGCGCCACTGAGGTGATGGATGAGGATCTGACCATGGATAACGGCATGTTGACCCCGACCCTCAAGGTCCGTCGCCGTCACGTCGAAGAGAGGTTCAAGGAACTGATCGATTCGATGTATGCCACCTTGGAGCGTCGTCGTCAGGAGAAGAAATGACATTGATCCACAAGTCTGGAATAGCGTGGTGCCATGGGTCTGTTTGACTTCTTGAGTAAGAGATCGGCTGGCTTGAGCGTCGATGACACCTTGATGGCGCTCAGTAAAGGCGCCGTGCTCATCGACGTACGTTCCCAGGCGGAGTATGAAGCCGGGCATGCTCCCGGCGCCCGCCCCGTCGATCCGAAGGATCTCCATGAGGACCCGCTTGAGGCTATCCACGGCGATGATCCGCTCGCAGATCGGGACTCCGCCATCGTGGTGATCTGCGACAACGGGTTGCGTAGTTCCATCGCCGCCGCCCAGCTCCGGGAGCAGGGGCTCCTCGCCGAATCGGTTGCCGGCGGGCTCATCGCGTGGCGACGAGACGGCAACCCGGTGATCCCTGGTCCCTACCGTCGACGCTGAGCCTGGGGCCTGCTCCTAGCAGCCTGGTACCTGCTTTTGTGCGGTTCATCGCGGTATTTGGGGCGCTTGAGGCGCATGAGTCGCAGAAAAGCAGGTGAGGTGCGGGGCGGTTGGGGTGAGCCGTTTCTCGTGTGGGCTCCCCAGAGGGTAGAGTGAGCCTCCGGCTAATCACCCGGTTAGCCATGCCCTCCTGCTGCGGGAACGACCCGTGGCCGCCAGTCCGAAGGAGGTTGGGCAGTACCCATGCGCAAGTACGAGATCATGGTCCTCGTCGATTCCGATGTCGATGAGCGTCAGGTTCCTGGCCTGATCGACAAGCACCTCGAGGTCATCACCGCTGGTGGTGGCACCGTCGACAATGTCGATCACTGGGGACGCCGTCGACTCGCCTATGACATCAACAAGAAGTCTGAGGCTAGCTACGTCGTGTTGCAGGTCACCTGCACCCCCGCCGTGGTTCAGGAGATGGATCGTCTCATGACCATCGACGAGAAGATCGTTCGCACCAAGGTGCTACGTAACGAAAAGTGACATTGTCCACACTGTGGGCTGATTTCGTGCCAAAACTGATATTTGTCGGTGGCACAGCCCATAGTGAGTACAAGCACAACGAAGTCTGATCCCCCGGAGGAAAACATGGCAGGCGAGACCCAGATCACGCTGGTAGGTAATCTCACCCAAGACCCCGAGCTCCGCTTCACCCCAAGTGGCGCTGCGGTGGCCAGTTTCACCGTCGCCTCGACCCCGCGCACCTTTGATCGCCAATCAGGCGAGTGGCGCGACGGCGATGCCATGTTCATCACCTGTTCCGTGTGGCGCCAGTACGCCGAGCATGTCGCAGAATCCCTGAGCAAGGGAATGCGTGTGATCGTGCAGGGCCGGTTGAAGTCTCGAAGCTATGAGACCCAATCCGGCGAAAAGCGCACCGTGTTCGAGGTGGACGTCGAGGAGGTCGGTCCCTCCCTGCGGTACGCCACCGCCAAGGTCACTCGCTCTAGCAGCGGTGGTCAAGGAGGCGGCAACTGGCAGGGCAACCAGGGTGGTGGCCAAAGCTACGGCAACCAGGGTTACAGCACCCAGCCGCAGCAGTCTCAGGGCAATGACCCCTGGGGCGGCGGCCAGGGCGGCTACGGCGGCGGGAATCGGGGCGGCAACGACCCGTGGAACCAGCCAGCTGCCGAGGAACCCCCATTCTGATCCACCCGCACAACTGACCCGCCGGGTCAGCTGGCACATTCCGTCGCAAGACGGGCTTCCGATAGGGCAGCACACTGCCCGCAACTTTAGGAGAGCACCACAATGGCCGGTCCACAGCGCAAGTCTGTGAACAAGAAGAAGATCATGCCGGTGAAGACCACTCGCGTGGCCAACATCGACTACAAAGACATCGCGACGCTGAAGAAGTTCATCTCTGAGCGTGGCAAGATCCGTGCCCGCCGGGTGACGGGGTTGTCCGTGCAGGACCAGCGCAAGATCGCGCTGGCCGTTAAGAACGCGCGTGAGGTGGCCCTGCTGCCCTACGCCTCGACTGCTCGCTGATCGGAGGAAGACAGATGAAGCTCATTCTGACCAGCACCGTCGACAAGCTCGGCATTGCCGGTGACGTCGTTGAAGTACGCAACGGCTACGGCCGTAACTACCTCGTGCCGCAGGGCAAGGCCATCGTCTGGTCTCGTGGCGCCGAGAAGCAGATCGAGGGCATCAAGCGCGCCCGCGACGCTCGTGAAATCCGCGGTATCGAGCATGCCAAGGAGATCAAGGAAGCTATCGAGGCACTGACCGTCAAGGTCGCTGCCCGGGTGGCCGCCTCCGGCTCGCTGTTCGGTGCTGTCACCGCAGCCGACCTGGCCGTGGCCATCAAGAAGGCCGGTGGCCCCGCCGTTGATAAGCGGAGCATCACCTTCAACAAGCCGGTGAAGACTGTTGGCAACCACCATGCTGCGGTGAAACTCCACCCAGCGGTTTCCGCCCACCTGGCCTTCGAGGTCGTTTCCGCCTGATACCTATCGAACGAAGCCCCGGCCCATGAGGGTCGGGGCTTCGTTTTGCCTGCGGTGCCATAGCCGAGTCGGGCCTGAACCGCCTGAAGTTTCGTGCCGCCCGCACAGTGGCTGCGGCTCTGGGCTCAGAGCAGCGTGGTGGACGTTCTCAGACGCTACTGGAGTGAGAAACCCGAGGGCGGAATTAAGCCGTCGCAGGTTGTATCCATCGACACCCGGCAACTGATGAATCTGGGAGAGCTGGCTCTCGGGCGTACTCGCTCGCCCTGCTCCGAGGGTTCGTTATGTCTCGGCCTTCGACCCTGGGTTTGTTGTTGCGTCTTGGGTGTGGAGCTGGGGCGCAGTGTGTGCCCAACCATTGAGTGCCGGGATCGGGGCCTGCCACGAACGCCGCAGGGCCTCCTCTATCCCATGAGTGCCGGGATGCGGTGGCTGTTTCTTGCTCCTCATCGGATGTGGTGTCCGGCCCGTGAAGGGGTGGGGTGGTGTGTCCTGTGCGGCGACGATCCGGGCCTCGCGGAGGCCTACCCGTGAGGGCCGGGGTGGTGTTGAGGGTTGGCGCCGAGGTCTGAAACCGTGTTGGTTTCGCCCAGGAGTGCTGGGGTCGTGTTGGTTTAGGTTTCGTATGACCTGGGTGGCTGGTCTCTGTGCTCTGGGCAACCGATTCGGTTGGGGTTTCGTCGGTTCCACAGGTTGTCGGCAGTAGTAGGCTTGCCGCTGACACTAGCTGAAGGAGTCCCATGTCACGTCGACTCGTCACCGCCGACGACATCAAGGCTGCCGTGGCGGCCGGACGTTTCCTTGTTCCCCGGGGCGCGATCATCACCCCCCTGGCACGTGAGCAGGCTGCCAGCCTGGGCGTGGAATTGGTGGTGGGCTCGGCCTTAGAGGGCGACGCCGAACCCGCAGCCGCTAGTGAGGCAATCACCCAACAAGCTCAAGGGATCGTCGCGAAACTGTTGGCAGGCAACACCCCCGCCGCGACTCCACCGGTGAAACTATGCCGAGCCGAGGAAGCAGTCACCGAACCCTTCCCCTATCCCGGTCCGAAACCAGATCAGCAGGTGCGCACCACGGATGTGGTGACCTCTGCCGACGGATCACCGATGGCCGCGGGCTACATGACCCTGACTGCGGGCGAGTTCCCTTGGACCTTCAGCTACGACGAGGTGCAGATCGTGTTGGAGGGCGAACTGCACCTGGGCACCCCCGACGGGGTTCGCGTCGGTAAACCCGGTGATGTGCTCTTCGTCCCGAAAGGATCCAAGATCACCTTCGGCACCCCCAGCTGGGCCCGCTTTGTGTATGTGACCTTCCCCGCCGACTGGGAACAGGGCCTGTAAGAGCTACAGACGCACCATCGAAAAGGAGCCTCGATGCCGCAGCTCACGCTGCTCGCCACCACCGATGTTCATGGCTATGTCCTCAACTGGGACTACTATCGCGACCGCCCCTGGAAGTTCAGCGACGGCTCCGAGTTGGGATTGGCCCAGGCCGCATCGGTTGTTGCCCGTTTCCGCGCCGAACGGGGCGCCGAGTCGGTGTTGCTAGTCGACAACGGTGACTCCATTCAAGGCACCCCGCTGGCCACCTACTACGCCCGTCAAGCCCCGATTTCGGTCACTGGGCAGCCGCACCCGATGGCGGCCGCATACAACGTCATGGGTTATGACGCAGGCACTCTGGGTAACCATGAGTTCAACTATGGGCTTGATCTGTTACTGGCCTACCGTGACCAACTGGCCTTCCCTTTGCTCGGTGCCAATGTGGTTGATCTGGCAGGCCAGCCGGTGCTGCGTCCCTACACCCTGATTCAACGCATCATCGATGACCGTCCGCTCAACATCGGGATCTTGGGACTGACTACCCCCGGCGCCATGATCTGGGATCGGGATCTGTTGACCGGACGTATTGAGGTCACCGATATGGTGGCGGCCGCTGCCCATTGGGTGCCGCAACTGCGCGCGGCTGGGGCCGATGTGGTGGTGCTGCTGTGCCATGCCGGTCTTGGACAGACCACATACGCCACCACCTCCACCGCTCCCGCCGAGAACCCCGCCAAGGAATTGGCTGAGCAGGTGCCCGGGATCGACGTCATGGTCATCGGGCACACCCATAAGGACGTACCAGAGCAGTGGATCAGCTGTGAAGCAACGGGACAACAGGTCTTGCTCACCCAGCCACGCCCCTATGCCGCTGGCATAACTGAGACCCTCATCGAGCTGAACTGGGACGGGGAACGTTATCAACCCCATGTGCGTGGAGCCAGGCCACATCCGGTCGCGGGCCAGACCCCTGACCCGATTGTGGTGGCGGCGATCTCCGCAGCCCATGAAACCACTCGGGCCTATGTGAACCAGCAGATCGCGGTCAGCGATCAGAAGATGGCGACCACCGACAGCTGCTGGCGCCCCACCGCCGCCATCGATTTCATCCACCAGGTGCAGGCGGCCACCGTTCGCGCAGCCCTTGCCGACGGCCCCCACGGCAACCTACCGGTGGTGAGTTTGACCGCGCCCACCTCCCGGGCCGCCGTCGTCCCTGCCGGTGCCGTCAGTATCCGCGACCTAGCCAGCCTCTACATCTTTGATAACACCTTGGCTGCGGTGTTGCTGACCGGGGCTGAACTGCGTCGCCATCTGGAGCATGCCGCCCGGTTCTACGCTGACCTGCCACGGGGGGTCGATTTTGACCCAACGACGATGGCCGGAGTCGAACGAGACGGCCTCATGGTGTGGGACTACCAATATGACACCGCCTGGGGAATCAGCTATGACATCGACCTCAATCAGCCGGTAGGCGAACGGATCACCCGCTTCACCCATCTCGACGGTACCCCGATCCGCGACGACGAAAACTTTGCCGTTGCCCTCAACCATTACCGACGCGGTGGTTCCGGGGGCTACGTCGATGTCGCCCAAGCCCCTGTGCTCTACAACGACATGGTGGAGATCCGGCAACTTCTGATCGACTGGGCAAGTAGCCACGGCATGGCAGTGCCAGAGCCTAGCCGGTGGCGGCTGTGCTGGGAGGGCTCTGTAGGCTGAGCCCCGTGAGATCCTGGCTGGCTTCGTGGGGGCGCATCCTCAGTGAAGCTGCCCGGCTGCTTGCAGGCCACTGGCCGCAACTGGTGGTGTTGTGCCTGCTCGGTGCTGCCGGTCGCTATGGCTTTGTCTGGCTCGCCGTCGCCGGTTCTGCCCTCCATCCGACGCTGGGGGTGCTGATCCTACCCTTGGCTCCGCTATCGAATCTGCTGAGCCTGGTGCTGATGATGCGGGTCGTCGCCGAGACCTTACCGGCCTTTCGTAACACCTGGCTAGGGGAAACAACCGCCCAACAGTGGCGTCACCACCTCCGGGTAGCTGCCGGAGTGCTGCTGCCGTTTATCGCGCTCTACGCCACCACCGGAATGCTGAAACAAGACTCCCGGATGTATCTGCTGGGCATCACTCGCGAAGAGTACGGGCTGTCGCTGTATGCCAATGCGGATCGCTATGAGTATGCCTCCGGCTGGGTGTTGCTCCTGTTGGTGGTCGTGGCACTGGGTATTCGCAAACTGATTGAGGCCCTCGATCTAGCACGACGCAGCATCCCTATCGCCTTGATCGCCTCCTATGTCGAGGCGCTGTGGCTGATGACCTTCGCCGCAGTGCTGTCTTGGCAGTTGCAGCAGATCACTGATTGGTTCTTGAATCGGGTAGTAGTCGATGCCCTCGTGACCGGCTGGGAGACCGTGTTGGGTCCGGTGGGCAGCTGGTGGCGCACCATCGTGGAGTGGCTGGGGGTGATCTGGGGCGGTTTCGGCGCCTTCGTCGTGATCCCGATGACATGGCTGGCGATCACCGCAGCCGCCTACCAGACCAGCTTCCGGGTGTGGGCGACGTTGCCCACCCATCCACGGTTCGCGCGACGTCGCGGAATTATCGGCTGGATACAGCGACTGCTGCGAGAACTCGTCGATCCGGTAGTCGGCCCGCTGAAGAAGCTCCTCACCGCCTTCATGCGGGTTGCGGCGGTGGGTGCCGGACCCTTGCTGATGCTGTGCATCACCTTCCTAGGATTAGGCCAGCTGCAAGTGGGCTTGGCCTGGCTGTTGCGGCTACTGGTCGGCCCCCAAGACCCTCACCTGTACCCGATGATCTCCCCCTACCTCGCAGTAGTGACCCATGTCTTCTTCTATGTGATCCTCATGGCGCTACTGCCAGCCACCCTCAACTACTTCACCATGAGTCAACGCGACCATCAGGCTCAAGAAACCTTGAAGACCACGTAATCAGGAGGATTCCAGCCCAGGTGGAGCTCGTCGGGAGTGACCCCCTCAGGCAGGGCGAAGGCCGTCGAGGTTTGCCAAGTTGAGGGTCGGGGTGGGGTGTCCTCAACGATGCCGCCAGCCAGATCATCAATGACCGGCCCTGGGGTATCTGCCGGGACGCACCGGTCCAATGAACGGTAGCTGAAGGAGCCCCCAACCGAGACCTGAGCCGAGGTGTAGGAGTAGCTCACCTGATCGGCGTGGAGGGTGATTTTGCAGCCCTGCAGCAACTGGTCAGGGGAGGCCTCGAAGCTGAGATCCACCTGCCATAACTGGGCTCCCGGCACCGCCTGCATCCCATCCAATTCCTCAACCGGCGCGATCTGCAACAGTTCGATGTGGACCTGCCGTTCCAGGCTGAGATCCCCCTCGTGGAAACTGTGATGAAACTCGATGCTGTTGTTGACAGCAACATGGGCTCGGCTTGGAATCCACGGTAGATACAAGGTCAACAACGGCTGAGAGGCGGCCAATGCGGTTAACGCTAGGACCGGCACGAGTGCCAGCAGCCACGGCCAATTACGTCGACGCCAACTAGTCATGGGGTGCCTGTCACGAGACTGTCTTGGACCTCGACGCGTTGGGTAGTCGAGGTGATATCGAGGTCGAGGTCGATGACCGCGACGTCATCAGGCACCCGCGCGGAATCTGTGGCAGCTGGAATCCACAGGCGCGCCCCAGGCAGCGCATCGGCTGGTATCTCCAGCAACTGAGTGCACGCGGTAATCAGACCTGGCTGTGCCTGGCGGCACGTGCCCCGCAACATCACATCGTCGCCGAAGGTGCGGCCCGACTCATCCTTGAGGAGCAAAGGCGGCAGCGCCAATGGCTCCGTGCTGGGCTGCACCTCGAGATGCACGACCAGCCATAGGTCGTTGGTGGTGACAACGTTGCCAAGGATGTGGACCTCGGTGGTCAACTCGACCCCAGCCACTTTGACCTCACCGGTGCGCAGCTTCACCCATTGCCCCAACTGCCCCGGGCGTTCGAAGGGGGTCTGGGTGGCGCGATCTGCCGTGGGTAGCCACATCACTACCCAGGAGCCGATAGCCACGAGAACCGCGATGGCGGCCCAACGCAGGATCTTCATCACCATGTGCGCTCCTGCTGGGGGAGGGGGACGACGATCTCGCCGCTGGGAGTGGGATCAAACCAGCCCGAGCGATCCCCCAGGGAACTGGGTCGGTAGGTCTGGCCGAGGGTCCGTAACGTGAGTTCAGTCGGCAGCTCGGCAGTGTGGGGGAGGGGCCAGGCAAAAAGCCATGTCTTGGTCATGCCTGGTTGGACGGTTTGCTGCCAGAGGGGGTCGTCACTGCGGAATACGGACTCGGGAGACCGTGGCTCCTCGTCAGTGACCCACACCAAGGCCTGGCCGAGTTCCTCACGAGACATCGGGGAAGGTGTGGTGGTTGTGACCTCAGTCTCGACCACGAGCCAACGCTGATCGGTGATCGCGAACAGCCTTGGGGGAACCTCCTGGGCCCAATAGGCCTCGGTTACGGTGATGGTGAACGGTGATGCTGGCATTGCTTCGCCGACGGCCACCACCGGCAGTTCCTGGGTTTTGCGCTCTTCGACGGATTCCCAGCCACCGAACAAGCCAATCGCCGTGGCAGCGGCGACGGCGATCAGCAGCAGGGCCACTGCCGGGGTCAGCCATGGCCGCGCGGTATCGCGCCAGGAGGGCGCCGCACGACGCGGCTGAGGGGCGGTCATGGAGTGATGATATTCCCCTGGAATGCCAACGGAACCTCGGCGGTCGATATAGCCTGATTGCCCTGCGGCCAGCAACAAACCCCGCAACCTGCTTTTCTGCGATTCATCCAGCCGAAACGCCCCAAGAAACCCCGTAAACCGCACAAAATCAGGCGCTTTCCGCCAAACGGATCAGCGCTGCCACAGGATTTCTCGGGCCAGCATGGGCGCCAGCCAAGCACGTCGCCCACCATCATTGAGGCCCAGGCCGTCGATTAAGGACTGTGCTGGTATCAGCTGGAAGGGCTCGATATAACCTTGTTCGCCCGACCACCCGGCCAATGTCATCAGCGACGCGATCTGCTCGGGCAAGTCCTGGAACCGTCGTTGGGGATTGGTAGATACCGATGTCAGACTCGCGACCAGCAGTAGTGCACACAGATGCTGGTCGCGGGTGGAGGGGACGCGTTCCGAGTCGAGCCACAGGTCACGGAGGGCAGCGACGAGAGCCCCAGCGTCGTTGAGGGCGCCGTAGCCGCGTTGGGTCAACACGAGTCGGCCAGCGTTCTTGCGAATCAGCTGCATCTTGGTGCATTGGGCTCGCAGCCGCTGCAGTAGCGGAGTCGAATTCTCGCGATTGCCCTTGCCATAGGGGATCGGGATTTCGCTCATAGCGATGATCCGTTCACAGTGCACCGGGGCCATCCAGCCAGCCTCGGTCAACCGAATACCCCGCCCCTCCGCTTGGGACAGGATTGCGTGCCAGGGCGCGGTGGCTATCTGCACATCCCCAGGGCTCGGCTGGTGTGGTTCCTGCCACGCAGCCTCCGCCCGGGCGGCTAGGGCCCGAAGCAGTTCCGGTCGAGCCAGGTCGACAAGCTCGGCCAATGTCGGTGTCGCGATCACCCCTGCTGTTGGTGCTAAGACGGTAGAGATCAGTTTCTCCCGCGGGGTCATCACCAGCCTCAGATCATTATTGATCGCCTCGACGTCGACGACGTGAGGATCGAGGTCCGGCGGTAGCCTCTTGTGGTACTGCGCCAGCTCTGGGTGGTCTGCCCATGGGATTCTGCTGGGGTCTTTCTGCAATTCCTCAACCAAGCCATTCCAGGTCCGGATATCGCCGATATCTTCTGGCGGGCACATACCTTTCGCCTTGAGACACACCGCTGGAGGGGTCTGCGGATCGGCGGGAGCAACCTGCTCCACACGGATAAGGTGCCGCCAGCCAGCGCCGAAGTCGTATTCATAGTCGAAGGAGTCGTCGACCTGCCGAAGCAACTGGTCGAGACGGACCGCAGCCTCGGGGGTGCCCGTCGCACGGTCCGAAAGGTCGAAATCCGATAGGAAATAGGCCCCAGGTGGGGCTAACCCCTTGGGCGGTAGGAACCGGTGTAGGTGACTGTTCTGCCAGCCCATGGCGGCCTGGAGAAGATCATGGACCTGGTTCAGGGTTAGATCCCCACGCAGTTGTAATCGACGCCAAATCGGCGGTTTCGCCCCTCTCAGGTCGACTCGTACCGTGAGTGCCAGCGGCTGAGCCGGGGGCTCCGGAACCGAGATCTCAGCGTTGAATGAGAGCTGGCTCATCATCGCGAAGAGGTCGCGGGGGAGATCTGGCAAATCGGTCATAACTTAAGCAAACCATGATCTGCGACGCAGGCATAGCACCCCCTGCGACTTCGGGATTTTGGGCAGTCTCCCACGGGAGGTGCTAGCCGAAAGTTAAGGTCGATGCGGAAAGGCCCCGTTGAGCGCGGCTAGATCTCACCTAGTAACCCCAGGTGGGAGGGAGGATGGGCTCGAAACGGTTCGGTCCCCAACGGTCGCGGCTACTGCGAATCGAGTAATGCCATACCCCGGTTCAGATAGGTGAACATCTCGGCCTCGGGCACCATCGAACCGCCGGTCACCCACGCGATGTGGGTGCTGTGGGCCAGTTGATCAGGCCCGATACCGAGGCCTTCGAGATAGTCGGTGGCGGCGGTGATCCTCGCTGGACCGGCGAAACCCGCTGTCGCCGAGGGTTCGATCTGCAGTTGCTCGGTGCGTTGGAGTAGCGCCAGCATCCGGAACATCGATTCATCGCTGACTGTGAAACACCCGTCAATAGCCCGAGCCAAGGCCCGGCCGACGAACCCCGAGGCTCGTCCCACGGCCAGGCCATCGGCGGCGGTCACGGCATCGAGGCCGATATCGGCCACCCCGATGGTCTCGTGGCGACCGGTGGCCATGCCGAGAGTCATACATGGGGCGTGGGTTGGTTCGGCGAAGAAGGCATGAACGGCATCGTGGAAGACGGTCTTCAAGCCAAAGGCCACCCCGCCGGGACCGCCACCCACTCCGCAGGGGAGATAGGCGAATAGCGGATGGTCGGCATCGACGGTCACATCTGCGGCTTGTAATTGGCCTGCCAGCCGTCGGGCTGCGACAGCATATCCCGCGAACAAGGTGGTGGAATTCTCATCATCGACGAAATATGTCGTGGCATCGGCTTCGGCTGCGGCCCGCCCTTGGGCTACCGCCGAGGAATAGTCCCCGTCGTATTCGATGACCTCGACGCCGTGGCTTCGCAGCAAGTCCTTCTTCCACTGCCGAGCGTCGGCCGACATGTGTACCTGGGCTCGGAACCCGAGGCGGGCGCTGGCGATACCGATGGCTAGACCGAGGTTCCCGGTGGAACCCACCGCGATGGTGTGGAGGGCGAATAGGTCCCGGGCCTCGGGGGAGTCCAAGATCAAATAGTCTTCCTCAAGTAATCCGGCTGCCGTGGCGATGCGTTCGGCCTGGACGAGGACCTCGTAGATGCCGCCTCGAGCCTTGATAGATCCGGAAACTGGCAGGTGGGAATCCAATTTCGCCCAGAGTCTGCCGGGGATTCGATGCTCAGCCTGGGCGGCGAGTGCCCCTTTCATGGCGGGGACGGCTACCAGGGGGGATTCAATGATCCCGTCGAGGCTGCGGGTGTCAGGGAAAACGCGAGCCAGATAGGGAGCGAAGCGCCTCATCCGAGCCGCAGCGGCGTCAATATCGGCGATCTTCAGCGGGCAGGATGCCAGCGCCTCATCACCGGTTGCGAGATCTGGATTGAACCATGTGGTTTCCTTATAGGCGCTCAGCTCGGCTATGAGCGGGGTCGCTGCCGTATTCACCGTCATGGTGCCTCCTCGTACCGCGTCGCCTCCACTACTTTACGCCACGAAACCGCAGGATTTGGGCCGTTCCGGCTACTACTGATGCTGCCCAGCTGCGACCTTCGCCGTCCAGTGAGCCAGTCTGCGTCACCCCGTCGCCGCGACCCTCAAGCAGTCCTAGGGCCCTGGTGGGGGAGGGCCGCCCGGCGACAGACGTCAATCCTGCCTGATCTGGAGGTCCGGCTGCGGGTAGGGGGTTGCCGACGGTTGTGTCACATGATGTGGCTAAACCGGCACTGGCTCCCTCGGTCTGTGGCGCGGGTGGGTGGGTTCGCGCGGTCGAGGCACGTGATATGCCTGACCCGTTCTGGAGTTGTCGGACTCTGCTGTGTGGGTTGCGCCCAGCCCTACCGCCTCTTTAACAGGACCACACCTGTGCCTTGGCAGACCCAAACCTGGGTCGTTGACCCTCGTCGGGAGGGGTGGGAATGAAAACGCCATCCAAATGGTTTACTATTCAACTACATTGGAACTGTCCGAGGAGGAGACATGCAATTCGGAATCTTCACCGTCGGTGATGTGACCACCGATCCCACCACCGGTCGTACCCCCACCGAGCATGAGCGCATCAAGGCCACCGTCGAGATGGCCAAGCTTGCCGACGAGGTGGGTCTTGATGTCATCGCCGTCGGGCAGCACCACAACCCGCCGTTCGTGGCCAGTTCTCCGACGACCACTCTGGCCTATATCGGGGCCCAGACCAACAACATCATCCTGTCCACCGCCACCACGTTGATCACCACCACCGACCCGGTGCGGATCGCGGAGGACTACGGCACCCTGCAGCATCTCACCGATGGCCGCATGGACCTGATGTTGGGCCGAGGTAACACCGGTCCGGTCTACCCCTGGTTTGGTAAGGACATTCGCGACGGCATCGATCTGAGCATTGAAAACTATGCGTTGCTCCGTCGACTCTGGGACGACGAGGTGGTGACCTGGGAGGGACGCTTCCGCACCCCGCTACACGCCTTCACCGCGACCCCACGTCCCCTCGACGGCGTAGCACCATTCGTCTGGCATGGCTCAATCCGCAGCCCCGAGATCGCCGAACAGGCCGCCTACTACGGCGACGGGTTCTTCCACAACCACATCTTCTGGAGTCCCAGTCACACCAAGCGCATGGTGGAGCTGTATCGCCGTCGCTTCGCCCACTACGGGCATGGCACCCCAGAGCAGGCCATCGTGGGACTGGGCGGGCAGGTGTTCATGAGGCGCAACTCCCAAGACGCCATCCGCGAGTTCCGTCCCTACTTCGACAACGCCCCGGTCTACGGCGGTGGCCCGTCGTTGGAGGACTTCATGGCCCAGACCCCGCTGACTGTAGGAACCCCCGAGCAGGTCATCGAACGCACTCTCGGCTTCCGAGACTATGTCGGCGACTACCAGCGCCAGCTATTCCTGGTCGACCATGCCGGGCTTCCACTCAAGACCGTGCTGGAGCAGATCGAGTTGCTGGGTACCGAGGTGGTTCCGGTGCTTCGTCGCGAGTTCGAAGCGCTGCGGGCTCCGGGAGTTCCCGAGGCGCCAACCCATGCGGCTCGTAAGCTGACCCAAGGCACCAGTGAACCCGAGCAGGGTGCCCCCGCGGTTGATCGGTGGACCGGAACCCGAGCCGAGGAAGACAACGAAGGGGCAGCGGTTCGGCTATGAGCACCATCGCGATCGTCCATGCCGGCCTGCGAGTCCCATCGAGTACCAAGTTGCTGGCTGATGGATTTGCGGAGGCCCTTCAAGGCCACGACGTGCAGATCGTGGCGCTGCGGGACTACGCCCACGCCATCGTCGACGCCATGCTGACTGGGCTGGTGGCTCCCGAACTGGAAGCCGCCATGACCACCGTCACCTCAGCCGATGCATTGGTGGCGGTAACCCCCACCTTTTCGGCCTCCTATTCCGGGCTGTTCAAGAGCTTCTTCGACATCGTCGAGCCGGGAGCACTTCACGGTAAACCCGTGTTGTTGGCCGCGACTGGTGGGACAGCCAGGCATTCCCTGGTGATCGACTATGGGCTTCGGCCGCTGCTGTCCTATCTGGGGATGGAAACCCTGCGCACCGGGGTCTTTGCCGCCACCGAGGACTTCGGTGGACCGGGTGCAGCTGCCCTCCAAGCTCGAATCTCGAAAGCGACCCAGCAACTTCACAGTTGCCTGAGCGGCCAGCCCGAGCCTAAATCCACGGTGGATGAGTTTGACGACGTCACCCCGTTCGAGCAGCTGCTGGGCCGCGCTGGGGCCCAGCAGCGACCCCGGTTGGATTCGAACCAACGACACCCGCTTTAGGAGAGCGGTGCTCTATCCCCTGAGCTACGAGGCCAGGCTGCCAGCCTATCAGCTTGGCCTCGTAGCCCTTTTCGGGTAACCGGCCAGGTGATCACAGCACCGCCGAGGGCCGTGATCACGACTACTGCGTCGCGGTGACCAGATCCGATCCGGGAGAGTGTTTGGGTGCTGCTAAGCGGTGAGGAGGATCGCCGGCCATGATCGACAGTGCATCCGTCGGCTGGGTGCCTCAGGAGACAGGGGGTCAGGAACGAGGGTGCTGCGGGTATCGCAGCCACGACGTGATGTCGCAGCGACCCATCCTGTTGCCTGGCCCAATGGTTTCCGCTCCCCGATCTTGGCTCAGGCAGCTCGCATGAAGTCTGCTGCCAAGCAATGAGCGATACCGTCGATCGCGGTGAATTGGCACAGATCAACCTGTGGGGGCGGCAGGTCACGTGGCGACGGAGTCGTCGTGGTCCCCTCCGTCTAGCTGACTGACCAGGTGCAGCAGCAACGGTCCTGCCACCTCTATGGCGTCGCTGGCGCCACCTGCCGAACCAGGCACATTGATGATCACGGCCTGATTGCCGTTGATATTCGCGATCCCAGCGAGCCCGCGAGACAGCCATGCATAAGGGGCATTCTTCGCCCCATGGGAACGCAACGCTTCCATGATCCCCGGCAACTCATAGCGCAGCAGCGGCCTCGTGGCTTCAGGGGTGACATCGCGTGGACCCACTCCGGTGCCGCCAGTGGTGATCACCACCCGCGCTCCTGAGGTTACGGCCAAGGCAATGCTTTGCTGGATGGCCAGGATCTCGTCGGGTACCACCGTTGGACCCGATACGGTGAACCCAAAATCACCTAGACCCTGCACCGCTGCAGGTCCGGAGAGATCCTCGTAGAGTCCGGCGTCCGCACGATCGGAGCAGGTGATGACGACAGCTTTCATGTCGGCACCCTAACGCCCCAGAAGTTCATTGACGAATGGGGGATCCCATTGCGTCCCTGGTGGCTGAACGGTAGGGCCGTATGATCCTTGTGTATGAGCGAACTTCCTCTTGCGAAATCCTCCTGCGGTTGTGGCTGCGGTCACGACGAGTTGCCCGAACTTGATGCTCGGGTGATCCCGCACGCCATCCGCCACGCGGCCATCCACGGGGTGGTGGGGTCCTTGCAGCCGGGGGCCGCTTTTGTGCTCGTCGCGCCCCATAATCCGCTGCCGCTGCTGGCTCAGATCGAGCAGCATCATGGCGACGCGATTGCGGTGTCCTACCTGCAAGAGGGCCCTGACGCCTGGAAACTGAAGCTCGAACGTCGCTAAGCCAGTGACTCAGTAGCCCAGATGACACCACGAGTCATCTCGATGAAGCTGGTCTTCGGCATGGCGTGGCTGGCGGACTCTCGTCGGGCTCTGTTCCGCTGGTGGTGACCCGGCGGTGGCGCTGCTGCCGAATGTGGGTCCGTCTGATACCTGACCAGCGTCGCCGAGTCGGGGGAGTCCCACCGGGGTGTTCGTCCCAGCCATTACCTCGGCGATGACTGCATGGCCTGGGCGCCCGGTGAGACGACGCCGCGTCGGCCATCGCCGTCGGTGATCATGTCTTCCTTGATGCTGAGCGTGGTGCCGCAGCTCAGGTGGCGATGACCGAGAACCAACGACGAGTTGCCGACGCGGTGGGGTTGGCTTATTTAGTTGGGGTAGACCGTGATGTGAATATGGTCAATATGGTTAGCTGTGTCGCCGCCACGATTGGCCATCAGCCGCCAACCCTCGCTAGCACGGTTGACATTCCAGATCCGCTGATTCCAAATAATGTAGTGGATGCGCCACTGGCTGTGGTTTTCCTTGAAATAGTTCGCGATCGTATCCCCAAGGGCTTTATTCGATTTGTAATTGGGGATCATGATGTCCACGGCTCGGCCGGAAGGATGATCCGGGTAAGGATCTGGGCGCACGCCATACATGGTCTTAATCTGTGGGAAATTGGCCCATACATAACGGATGACCTTTTTAGTGTTTTCCAGGGTCTGATCCAGGCCCTTCGACCAGCCTTTATTGAGGCTGCCGCCGTCGCTGTCGCCGGTTGAGGGGGCGGTGGCGCTGAGGTAACGGGCAGTTACCCAGCGAATGGAGCCCTTGTAGACGATCTGAGCTCGGCCTGACGTGACGGTGCCGGTCACTGCGACCTCGCTGCCCTTGGGGATTTCACCGGTGTAGGCGTTTCCGGTGGCAGCATGCCAGATGTTGAGATTCGCGGTGGCGTATTGGGTGGTGGTTGCCGGTACTTGCGGTACCGCAGGAGCCGGGGCGGCCGAGGCGTCGGTCATATACCGGTAATTGAACCAGCGCACATTTCCTTGCCAGATGCACTGGGCCATGCCGGAGGTTACGACATCGGTGCAATCGAGGATCGTGCCCTTTGGCACATCGCCCAAGGACTTGTAGTTCGAACCAGGGGCAGTACGAATCATCAATGCCGTAGTGGCCCGCAGTTTACGAGTCGTCGTCGGAAGATCGGGGGTTGACGATGCCGCCGACGAGGTCGACAGATACCGGGTAGCAGCCCACAACGACTGGCCGTTATAGATGATCGAGGTGAACTCGCCGCTGACCTTGCCAGTGACGGTTACGCGAGTGCCCTTATCCACGGTGATGCTCACGCGATGCTTCAGGCTTGGGCCAGTACGGAGGTTGAGACGAACAGTGGTGACCGCTTCAGAGCCGGTTCCCACGCTGGGGGCCGGGGTGCTCGGTTCAGAACTTGGCGCTGAACCAGTCAGATAGGCCGAGGCGATATACCCGGTCTTGCCATTGAAGGTGACCTTGGTCCAACCATTGTTGGTGCTGTGGGCCTGAACACTTTGACCGCGATAGAGCACACCGATGCGGGAATGGTTGGTGCCTGGGCCGCTGCGGACATTCACGGCTGTGGTTGCCCGCATGGTGGTGGCGGCCGCGTCGGCAGGGCTAACCCAAGCCAGCGACCCCACACCCTGGAGCATGCCTGCCACCACAAGGGCCGCTAGGCCGCCGCGCATGGTCCGCATGATCCGATTCATGATCTCCTCCAGGTAGTCGGTAATCCGCATATCGCCGCAGGACCCAACACCTGCTGTCGACTTTTCGGACACTAAGTGGTTAATAGCGCCTGCGGCAAGGGTTACTAAGAGACTCCTGAATCTTCCTAAGGAACGGTTTATCAATCGACATCGGGAATTACATTGGTGTTATTCAGATCCAGGAATTGCCGATAAGCTCCTTCAGACAGGGGTTTGCGAATCTTCTGCGGCTGCGTTGACAACGGCAGCGTTTTCACAGCTCATCCCCAGGTAGAGGCCAGTCAGGTTGTAAAAATCACCTCAACTATCACTTCAGGTTCAGGGTTGAGGTTGCCCGAGGGAATGGGTTTACCACCCAGCGGCCCTAGCTGAATCGGGAATCGTCGGTTGCTGAGGGAAGGCTGAGCGCCACGTTCAGGGTTCGCTGCGCGGTTGTACAGAGTGAGCTGGGTAACTGGGGCGGGTGTAGGTCTGCTTCCGCGATCGGTCTGTGTTGCCCGGTTGGGCGCTGTGGACCAGGTAACAGTCCCTCGTGCCTGCTGCGTGAGCACGACGTCGCTGCGACGGGCTTGACCTGAACGACGTGGGGGTGGCCGGACCGCTAGCCGACGATTTTCGCTGCGAGGTACAGCGAGTCGCGAGATCGGGCGCCGTAGTGGCTCCCGGTCGTTGCTGGCTGAAGATCCCCGGAGGGTGAGGACAGTGAGCCTGGAGATGAGGTACCCAATCCAGGGCTGCGGGGTGGGGTCCTCATGCGGACAGCTAGCGAAGCTGCTAACCAGCCCAATCCAGGGCTGCGGGGTGGGGTCCCTCGGTCGTGCAATGACGACGATCGGGGCGGCCCAATCCGGGGTCGCGGGGGTCGGGGTTAGACGGGTCAGCCAAGCGCAGCAGCTTGATCGCCCAATCCGGGGCTGCGGGGGTCGGGGTCGTGAGTTGAATTGAGGGTCGAGGCGACTTTGATGATTGGGTGGGGCCTTGGGGTCGCTGGGGCGAGATGGAGGAGCGCGTGGTCCCGCGAGGCGCCGGGTCCGGGCTGCTGGGTTGAGTTATGGCGACGAGGTGCCGCTGAGCCGGGCATGATTGAACAGGGGTTCCTCAATACACTCATCTCATGGCGCGCAGAGGCTGGTTTGGAATCCCGATCTTTCACTCCCCATCGACTCCGACCACCACTGCATGTGTGCTCTCTGGTGGGGGTGCCAGGGCCAGTTTCCAGATCGGGGCCTTGGCCTATCTCTACGCTCACGACCCGCAGTTCACGCCGTCGATCTTTGTGGGTACTTCCGCTGGAGCGATCCTGGCTGCGGGGTTGGCCCAGTACCGCGAACCTGCTGAACAAGCAGGATTCCTAGCCCGCATGAATGACCTGTGGTGCTCCATGACTGGCCCAGAAGAGATGTTCGTGCCGCGACCGTGGTTGGCTCGGTTGCTATCTGAGGCGCCGGCCTGGATGGAATTGGTGGGCTCCACGGCAAAGCCGGCGGAGCCGCCGCGGTCCTGGCTGCCGATTCGGCGTCGTAAACCCGATATCGCCGAGGCCTCCGAATTGCCTGCCGATGATCCAGTGACTGAGGCCCTCACCCCCGATGAGGAGCTTCCCGCCGAGGGATCGTTGGGGTTGCTGGCGCAGCTGGCTGGCAGCTTGGGAAAGATCTCGAAACTCGGTGGGGATCTGATGGCGGCTCGCTCCGGGCTGGAGCAATCCCGCTCGATGTATCGTCCCGGCCCGGTGCTAGCCGGACTGCTGGACCCGACCATGTTTCAACCCGCACGGGTCCGCGACTCGGGAGTTGAACTGCGGATCGCCATGGTCGCCCTGGAAACCGGCAGGCTGCATTACATGCGCGGCGACGGTGTGCTGACCAACCGCGAAGGCACTGTGTTGGATGCTACTGGCCATGACCTGACACGCGGCATCCTTGCCTCCTGCGCGATTCCCGGGGTATTCCGCCCGGTGCCTATCGGTGCCGAAACCTATGTCGACGGTGGAGCCCGGGAGAACGTGCCCGCGGAGATGGCGATCGGCCATCTAGGGGCGGATCGTACCTATGTGGTGACCTCACAGGCCGATGGGGTGCCACGTCGCACTTCCATGGCTGAGGCGGATATCTTCCAGGTGGTGATGCGTGCCACCGAGATCTTGATGGATGAGGCTGGCCGCGACGAGGTGGCCTATGCGGTCTCGGCTGGGGCCGTGGTGATCACCCCTGAAGTTGATGTACACGACGCGATGACCGTTCATCCTGGGCTGTTGCAGATCTTCCGTGACCATGGCTGGTCTCGTGCGGCCACGGTCGTCACCCAGGCTGATTCGCAGACCGCTGCCCTGCTGCGTCGGATCACTGAACAGCGGATGCGATGCCTGCGACGCGAGGAGGCCTGGCTGGCTGCCGTCGATGATCGCGAGGCGTTGGTGGATCTTCAGGCGGCGAAGCTGGATCTACGCGACATGGTGGCCCAGGCTCCGGTGGAATTGCTGCCTCCTGGAGCCCCGCTGTGGTGGGCTGAATTTGAGGCCCATCCGGTTCAGCCTGAGGTGGAGGCACCTTGGTTGGAGCTGTGAATAATCTCCGCGACGACATTTGTGGCACGATCCTCCCCTAAGCTGCTGCGCATGGGTGACATTGATGACGTCCTAACCCTCAGGTGGGACCGTTACGGAGATGAGCTAGTAACGTCGCTACGCAGCGTCTACAAGGAGAAAACCGATGCCCTCGTGGCGCGGATCCGAGAAATCGTGCGCAAGACGGTTGAGGAACGTGACCCCGGGTTGCGTCGCCTGGATGAGGCCCGGTTACTGCGCCCCGATTGGTTGCAGCAACCTGCAATGACCGGTTATGTGTGTTACACGGATCGGTTCGCGGGGACTCTCAGTGGGATCCTCGATCATCTGGATTATCTCCAGGATCTCGGCGTGACCTATCTCCATCTCATGCCGCTGCTGCAACCCAGGGAGGGCGCCAACGACGGCGGCTACGCGGTTCAGGACTATCGCGCTGTCCGAAGCGATCTGGGAACGATGGCTGATCTGGCCAAGGTGTCGGCAGGGCTTCGAGATCGCGGGATTTCGCTGGTCGTGGACCTGGTGCTCAACCACGTCGCCAAGGAGCACGAGTGGGCTGAGCGGGCCAAGGCTGGGGAACAGAAGTATCGCGACTATTTCATGATCTACCCGGATCGCACGCTGCCGGACCAATATGAGCAGACTCTGCCGGAGGTATTCCCTGACTTTGCCCCAGGCAACTTCACCTGGGATGAGGCCCTCAACGGGTGGGTGTGGACGACCTTTAATGACTACCAATGGGACGTCAACTGGGCTAATCCTGACGTCTTCGCTGAATATTTGGAGGTCATCTGCAACCTGGCCAACCACGGCGTGGAAGTCATGAGGCTGGATGCCATTGCATTCATCTGGAAGGAAATGGGCACCGACTGCCAGAATGAGCCGCCGGTTCATGACCTGTCAGAGGCGCTTCGTGCGGCGGTGCGGATCGCGGCCCCTGCGGTGGCCTTCAAGGCGGAGGCCATTGTGGGTCCGCGGGATCTCATCGCCTACTTCGGTGAGGGACGCCATTACGGCAAGCTATCCGATTTGGCCTACCACAATTCGTTGATGGCGCAGCTGTGGAGTTCCTTGGCTAGCCGAGATACCACCTTGCTCAGGTATGCCCTTGACCGCTTCCCGGCCAAACCCCCGACAGCCACCTGGGGCACCTATGTGCGCTGCCACGACGATATCGGCTGGGCGGTTGATGATCGCGATGCCGCAGCCGTGGGAATCAACGGCGCCGAACACCGTCGCTTCCTCTCCGATTTCTACTCTGGCGAATTCCCGCTGTCCTTCGCCCGCGGTTTGGTCTTCCAAGCAAACCCGGTGACGGGGGATCGTCGGATATCGGGCAGTCTGGCCTCTCTCGCGGGACTGGAGGTCGCGTTGGAATCCGGGGATGAACGGGCCATCGATTTGGCTGTCTCCCGCATCAATCTGCTCCATGCCGTCATCTGCGGTTTCGGTGGCGTGCCGCTGATCTATATGGGCGACGAGTTGGGGATGCTCAACGACTACCACTTCGACGATGATCCGGCCCATGCGGAGGACAATCGCTGGGTGCATCGTCCGGTGATGGATTGGGCTGCGGTCGCGGCACTGGGAGAGAACCCAGATTCACCGCAGGCGCGGATCAATGGCTGGCTTCGTCATGTGCTCGGGGTTAGGCGTGACACCCCGCAGCTGCACGCGGCCTATGAATCGCATCTACTGGATGTGGGCGACCGGCGGGTGCTTGCCATCCGTCGTGACCACCCGATCGGGCCGATGATCCAGCTCTACAACCTCTCCGAGGATCCGGTTGGGGTGCCAATGGGTCTGCTGCGCACTCCCTTTGGGCGCGAGGCCAGGGAACTGCTCGACGACGCTACCTGGGGCTTGGAGCCGCCCAGTATCGAGCTTGGCCCCTACCAGGTGAGGTGGTTCGTGTCAGCCGAGTGATCGGTGTTTAACTGCCCGCCCTTGGGTGGGGTGGTTGATCGTGGTGGGTCGGAAGTTGGACTTCCGGCCCATCAGCTATGTAGGCAGAGATCGTTCCCGGGTTGTCACTGAGGGCTGGCGTCGTCCAAGGGTGGAACGACACCCCATTGTTATTACTATCGATAGTGATATCGTTTGGCTATGAGTACCTCCACAGCCCTACTCCATCCGGTAAGACTCCGGATCGTTCAAATACTCGATGCCGGTGGTGAACTCACCCCCAAGCAGTTGCATGAGCAGTTATCCGATGTGCCCATCGCCACCCTCTACCGCCATATCGCCCAACTCGCCTCCCTGGGGATCATCGAGGTGGTGGGGGAGCGTCAGATCAGGGGTGCTAGCGAAAAGACCTATCGCCTCGTCCCCGCGCTCGCCAAGGTAGACCCCGAGGAACTGGCAGCGTTGAGCCGTGATGAGTTGCTCACGGCCTTCACGGTGTTCACTTCTGGACTGATCGAAATGTTCCGGGGTTACCTGAATGCCGAGCACATCGACGTGATGGCTGATCAGGTTGGTTTCGCGCAGGTCTCGTTCTGGGCCTCCGACGAGGAACTGAATGCTTTTGGGCAAGCCCTAGCCTCGGAACTCGCTGTTCTGCACGCCAATGAACCGGGCGAAGGGCGTCGTCGTCGCCTCTTCGCTACGGTGTCGGTGCCTACCTCAGCTGGAGGTCAGCCGTGAGCACTGTGATCACGAGTGAACTAGTGGCCGGTTACGGACAGAATCCCGTCGTCGGCCCCATAGACCTGAACCTGACACCTGGGGTGACTGCCTTGCTGGGGCGTAACGGGGCCGGTAAGACCACGCTGATGCGCACCCTGTGCGGGGTGATTCCAGCAGTTCGCGGCAGCTGCATCGTGTTGGGAAGTCCCGTCGGCGACGGCGCAGCCGTGAGATCCCGCGTCGGCTATCTCGGTCACCAGTTGGCCCTAGCTTCGGGATTGACCGTCACTCAGAACCTTCGGTTTTGGGCAGACGTCGTGGCTACCTACCCCGACGCTGTCGTGGTACCCGTCGATGACCTTGTGGAACGGTTCGACCTGGCGGGTCTGATGGATACCAAGGTGTCAGCCCTCAGCCGGGGGCAGCGTCAACGTGTCGACCTGGCCAGACTGGCTATGACCGACCCCCAGTTCATCGTGCTAGATGAACCATTGACTGGATTGGACCCGGTCTACGCCGCCGAGACCCGGCAACTCATCGCCGACTGGGGCCAGACCCGAACTGTGCTGTATTCCACGCACAGCGTCCCCGAAGCCCTGGAGTTGGCCAAGCGGTGCCTGGTCGTGGCTGAGGGCCAAGTCGTCGAACTAGGCGGCGAACAAGCGGTGACCGAAAGCACCATCCTCAAGGCATTAGGAGGTAACCCATGACGCAGCGATCAAATCTTCGACCTATCCTTTCCGCGCTGGCTCGCCGCGCCTGGATCCAGCAGGGAACCATGGCCCTGTGGATCAGCCTGGTGGCCGGTACCGGGCTGGTGCTGCTGGGGTTTTTCGCCGGTGACAGGGGGACCAAGCTGGGCGCGGCCCCCGAACTGATCCCGGCCATCTCCAACGGGCTGATCACCGTCTACGACGCGACGGGCAATGCCATGATGCTGCCCTCCTATACGTTGACGATGGCTCCGGTATTGCTCGGACTGCTCGTCGCCACAGTTGCCACGTTGACCCTGCCTGGCGTGGTGGCCGACGACATCCGCGGCGGCGGCATGGAGGTGCTGCTGGCCGGCCCGATCCCACGCCGCACCCTATTCACCGCATATCTCGGGGCCACCGTGCTGCTTGCCGGTTTCGCCTGGGTGGCGGCGAGCGCATCATTCCTGGTTGCCGCAGCGATCGTGACACTGATCGTGGGGGCAAAGGTGAGCATCTCGGCGGGATTCACCGTGGCGATGCTGGTCTTGCCGCTCGGCATGGGGCTGTGGTCGGCCTCGGTCACGCTGTTTGGTGCTCTGCTCTACCCCAGTAGCCTTGATTCCAAGGCGGGGATGAACGGCGGCCCGATCCGGATCCTCGCCGTCCTCCCGCCGATGTTGGCGCTGCCTGCCGTGCTGTTCCTTAACGACTGGGTGCTGCCCGCCCTGGCGGCGGTCACTGTGGTGGCGATCCTCGCCAGCTTGGTGATCATCCAGATCACGTCTCGTGGGTTCCGCAGCGTCCGGGTGCTGGGGGCTTGACGGGGTCTTGGGGTTTCCTTCGAACCTGCCGTCGGGGGCAGGTCGTGTTCCTATGAGTGTTCAGCCCGCGCCACCGGGACGCGGTGATAGCACCTCCTTGGATCTTCTGCGATAGGGGTAGTACGTCGTGGCGGGTCTAGTCGGCCAGAGCCCTGGCCATCGGGGCTGGCTGCAAGGTAGTGGGGATGCTGGCATTGACGTGTAACTGGTGTTTCCTGAAGCTGAGGTTCGGGGCTTCTTGGCCCAGGGCGACCAGCCAGAGACTGAGGTCTTTCCCCGGAGCTGAGGTTCGGAAGGAACGCATCTGGAATCGACGGTGACGCGTCAGCGACTTTTCCCCTAGACCTGCAGTTCTGGGCAGGTCCGGGGGCACGAATTGGAAACTCGCCCCGACTTTCCCCTAAACCTGCGGTTCTGGGGGGAGTCCTGATGCGGCCCTCGATAGCTGGTGATCCGCGTTCGGCCTCCTGACCCCTCGGGCACCGAGCTTGTCCGGCATTAGCGGATGTGTTGAGTCCTTGGCGCTGAAGGTGCGAGCCTCGTCTTGGCTCTTGGCTCTTGGCTCTTGGTCGCCGGTACTGGCTAGGCGAAAGCCACGAAGAGATAGTCGAGGCGGAGTATCGAGATAGATCCCCCTGGGGCTGTCTTGAGGATCCGTCTATACGCATCATGACTAGGGCGTTGAGCGGGTCGAGCGGCATTGGGCTAGGGCTGGATTGGAAGAGTCAGGTTGCGGCGTGCGTCGCGTGTTCCGTTGCTTGGTGGTGTTGTGAGAGCCGGAGCTGACCGCCAAAAGCGAACGACTGTTTAATTTACTATGATGGGGGTATGGTGCAATCCTCAACTACGGGGCGGACGGGTCGGCGCCCTGGCAAACCGGGCACACGGGAACAGATCGTGGCGGCCGCTCGCGCCCAATTCGCTGAGCGTGGCTATCACGGGGCAACGGTGCGTGGGATCGCCGCCGCGGCGGGAGTGAATCAGGCGATGATCTCCCACTACTTCGGCGGCAAACAGCAGCTATTCGCTTCGATCTTCGAGCTGCCTACCTCCGTCCGGGATGCCGTCGATGAGGCGCTGGATGGCGGCGGGGAAGGCGTTGGTGAACGTCTGACTCGTGCCTACCTGGGTATTTGGGAGTCACCGAGCACCCGCCCGGCCATGGTGGCGACCTTCCGCTCCGCGGTCGCTGGTGAGCAGGGTATGGAACTGATGCGTCAGGTGCTCTCTCACGCCTTCGAGGAGGGAACTGCGCCCACCCCCCAACGGCAGGCGCTGCATTTGGCCTTGGGCTATCTGTTGGGGATTGCGGTCATGCGTTATGTGACGCAACTGGATCCGGTCGCGACGATGGATTTTGAGGTACTGGTGGCTGCGGTGGCTGGCAGTATCCAGGCTGCCCTTGATGGCGTAGAGAATTGCCTGTGAAATCCGCGCCCGCAAGCATCGTGTTGAGGCTGCCCCCGATGGCGTGGAGAACTGGCCAAAGAAGTCGCCGACGCATACGGCCCCGGCAGGCTGCCCCCGATGGCCTGGAGAATCGACTATAGAGATGTGGTGGTGGACCTGGCCATGAACCTGGTCGGCCGTACTGCCCGTGCGAGATCCTCCCTAAAAGCGATCGTTTTGAAACTGTCCTCGGCAACCACCCAGAACCGTGGCGCTGCCTGAGGTGGTTGATAGCCTGGTTGCCGTCTCAGTCTTCGCGAGGAGCCCAATGATGAGTGACCAGCCCGTACCCTGGACCCCACCAGAACCCCCAACACCTGAAAAACTCCGCAACAAAGCACACACAATCCTGGCCAGGATCGATGAGGACCGCGAGACCGTGCGTTTGATTGGTGAGGGCTTGTCTGACGAGCAAATCGGTGAGCGCCTCGGTGTCGATCTGAAGGACTGTGCCTACTTTCGTCGGCAACTCGCCAAGGGCGAAGAAATCCGGCCCGTCACCCCCTACGAGTTGGGTCTTCGCCGCTACGTGGGACAACTCAGCACCGAGGACATGATGAACCAGCTACGCACCTGGCCATACACCTTCGGAGAACTCCACATCGATGTTTACGCCAGCGGCACCTGGGACGAGGTCGAACGACTCAACCGATTCCACTTCATGACGGATGAGGAGTACGAGGAACTACGAGCCATCGCCGAACAGATGCCCGGCTGGGAACCCTAAGCCAATGACCCAGCTAGATCGCGCTCTCCTTGAAGTGAATCGTCCGAGGTTTTGTGCCTGTCCTTTCTGGGGTAGGAAGGTTGGCATCATGTCGAAGCAGATTGATCCTGCGGTGAAGGCTCGTGCGCTGCGGTTGGTGAAGGAGCATCGGGGCCGGTTCTCGTCGTTGACGGCGGCGTGCCAGGCGGTGGCTAGGCTGGAACGGATCGGGGTGGAGACGTCGGTGGGTGCAGTAAGCCGGGATTGATCGGGGGCTCCAGGGAGGGGATCACCAGCCAGGAGCTGGAACAGATCCGGAAACTGAAGGCTGAGAATGCGCGGTTGCGTGAGGACGTGGCGATTTTGAAGGCGGCCACGGTTTTCTTCGCGGGGGAGTTCGACCCCCGCAATCGTTGATCATCTCGTTCATCGACGACATGGGTCAGCAGGGGTTCACGGCCGTATTCGGTGTGTCGGGTCCTGCGGGAACAGGGCTGTCAGATCGCTGCGCGAAGCTGGCGGGCATGGAAATCCCGGCCGCCCTCGGCCAGGGCGGTCAGTGACGTCAAGATCCCTCCAGGCAGTCCAGGACCTGGCGTTTATCACCGACACTCAAGGACGTGTCCTTGGTGATGACCCCACTGCGGATCGCATCGTGGCAACGGTATCGTCAAGGCCACCCGATTAAACATGGCGAGGCGACCTGTCACTGTGATGCAGGCTCGCAGTACACCTCGATCCGCTACTGCGAACACTTTGAACTCGACGGGCTCGTCCCCTTGATCGGGAGTGTCGGGGACGCCTACGACAACGCCTTGATGGAGACCATCAACGACCTCTAGACCACCGCCTTCCACAACGGCCCCGACAAGACGATCCCCGACGTCGAATACGCCACCGCCGGATGGGTCGACTGGCACAACAACCACCGACCGCATGCCCGCGGCCAGCACCCACCAGTAGAAAACGCCACTTACACCGATAGCTGGACAGTCCCTTCGCGGCGCGCGAACAGCCTGCTTTTCGGCGACTAATCGAGGTTTTACGGCGGTTTCGGCGGGATGAATCGCGGAAAAGCAGGTTGATGGCGGGGCGGCGGACTGGGCTTGCCCGTCAATAGTGGACACATCCCGCTTACGTGGCTTGGTCCTTGGTTGCTTGTTGAGTTTGTTGGTGGTGTTTGACTTGGCTGGTGGCTGGTATCCCCGTGCCCAGTGAAGGCCGCGATGGGTGTAGATCACCTCGAGCCCAGCGTGGCATAGGCCCCACGCGATCCTCGGCAGGCCATCGACCCCGTCTAATGCCTCGTGTCAGACACGCACCCGAGCACCGACCTCGGCGCAGCGTGCGGCGATCTCCCTGGTTGTCAGTTCCTTATGTATAGCCCCGGGCGCCGATGCTTAGTTAAGTCCCAGCGACCTCAGGTATGCCGCCATGACCCGCTTGAGTTCGCCCAGGTCTTCGGTTTCATTGCCATGGATGGTGCCCAACGACGGCAGGCAGCCACGCAGTAACGCTACGCATTGGCGTACGCCGCGCCGCGTCGTGGGCTCACCTACCTGGGGTGAGCGCGCCACCAGCGCTTGGACGCAGCGCTCCTCAAAGGTGGAGTGCGCCTCTTGGATGGCCTCTCGTGCGGATTCGGGGAGCGTTCCTCCCCCGTAGATCAGGCCGAAGGCGGCGTGGTTGCGTTTGTACTGAGCCACCGGGTCAACGATCAAATCGATCACTTCGTCGAGACTCGAGGGAGTGCCCAGCTGATTGAGCAGTTCGGCATAGAGATCACGCAAGCCGTCGAGGTAACGGGCGGTTACGGCGGCCAGGATCTCTTCTCGGTTGTTGAAGTACTGATAGAGCGAGCCGGGGGAGATGCCCGCCTGGCTGGCGATCGCGTTGGTGGATGCTCGTTCCAGGCCGTCGCGCGCGAAAACAACCGTCGCAGCGTCCAGGATCACCGAGATGCGCGCGAGACCTCGGCGTTGGCGACGGGGTGCTGACATAGGGCTCATGCTAACCCTTGCAAATACGAGCTATCACTCGTATCGTGAAATACGAGTTTTCGCTCATGTTTAGGAGGATTTATGGAACAACGCACGTTGGGTGAGGTCCAAACCAGCGCCATGGGGCTAGGTTGCATGCCCATGACGGCCAGCTATGGGCGCGTCGATCGGAATGAAGCCGCCGCCACCCTGGAAGCCGCGTTGGAGGCGGGGGTGAGGCTCTTTGACACTGCCGAGTTATACGGTGCGGGGCGCAACGAGGCTTTCATTGGGCCGGTGCTGCGACGGCGCCGCAGTGAGGTGCTGATTGCCACCAAAACCGGAATTGCCTCCACCCTGGGCTACCCCGTGGGGCTGGACGGGCGCCCAGAGACCATCCAGCGTGCGCTCAAGGGCTCCCTGCGTCGGCTCGGAGTAGCCGAGGTAGACCTGTACTACCTTCACCGGGTGGACCCAAAGGTCCCTGTCGAAGAGAGCATCGGGGCCATGGGGGAGCTGGTCGAGGCAGGGCTGGTTCGGCACCTGGGGATCAGCGAACCATCCAGCCGTGACTTGGAACGAGCCGCTGCCACGGCCAAGCTTTCTGCGTTGCAAATCGAGTGGTCTCTGTTAAGCCGCCAGCACGAGCAGAGCCTCATTCCGCTGGCGCGTCGACTTGGGATCGGGATCGTTGCCTACAGCCCATTAGGTCGAGGGATGCTCACTGGCGACGCCCGTGCTACTACCCGGCTCGGCCTGCTGGACTATCGCCGACTTTTGCCTCGTTGGAATAAGCGCAACCTGGCGGCCAACCTGGAGCAGGTTCAGATCGTGCGCGAGGTGGCACGACGTCACGATGCCACACCAGGCCAAGTTGCCCTGGCTTGGGTTCTGGCTCGGGGTAGTGATGTCGTGCCTATCCCAGGCACCAAACGGCGACGGTGGCTCTCGGAAAATATCGATGCGCTGCAGCTCACCCTGGAGCCAGCGGATCTAGCTCGGCTGGAGGATCTTCGACCCGTTGGCGAACGCATGACCCCATCCAGTCCGTTTCATCGAGACTAGTACCACACCGTGCTCCCCGGCACGGATGAGTGGTCTTGTGGGGGCGAAGTCAGTCTGAGCCCACATCGGCTGGCTCTAATCCGGTGGGTGGTTGACCTGGCGCTCATAGGGGTCAGGGAATCGTCGTTTCAGGATCGGAATGCTCCAGAAGATTCGCCTGGATCTGGCATCGAGAAATCCCTGAACAAACAGCAGCGCAGTCGAGGCGACCACTCTGCCGACCGTCACCAACGGGTTCTTCGCGGTTGGGCGTGGTGGGTTGTTGATGTGAGGGCTCATGGCCTTGTGTTGGAGTGGGCTTGGGATGCATCCGTCCAGGCAGGGACCACGAGTTGTGTACACGGGACACACCCCCACCCCCGACACCACAGCCACAAAGGTGCCCCACACCGCCGTAGAACTCAGCACCTAACCATCAATCCGAAAACACCGCGCTACACCACTACAAGGGACTTGACCCACGAGCACCTCAAAAACGCCCCATACGGGACGGCGAAGACCGATAGCTCGAACCGACGTCGTGGCTCAACACTGCTCGAAAACCGTGTTTGGGACGTCGACTATGCCGTCGGTGAATTGGGTTTCCGCAACGAGCTGTGCGGTAGGAGTCGAGGAATTCATCGAGTGTGGCTTACCACCACCGGCTGAACGATGTGCCGCCCTTGCGTGAGGGCAATGGTCGGAGGCAACGAGGCTCGTCGATCGTGGCGCGTCGAGTTGGAAGGCTGGGATGACGAAACAGCGGCGGCCGATTCCAGAATTGTGGAATGGGTTGGCGTTAACCTCGAGACCAGGTGAGCCGCATGTGGGCTAGAGGGTTGTTTGCGCTCCGAAAAGTATACAAACGAGCCAAGCCTGCCAGAGCAGCCAGAACATGCATTTAGCCTAGAAAACGTGGATTTTCATGCGCAAGAGGGGCGCCACAGTATTAGCTGTGGATAAACAGGTAAAAGAAAAACATCGTCCTGATGCTCATGTCCTTTGCCTACGGTGATCCAGATAATAATGTTAATCATTAGCTGCGTGCACGGGTGAACCTTCAGTTTGAGCTGCTAAATATTGCTGATTACTCTCTTATGGGCGTCACCTATATAACCTGTTTTCCGATGTCCGATGTCCCTGGAAGATGGGTAAGGTTTCCGGAGTACGGCGCAGAGGGTTTGCGTATCAACGTGATCGGCCCTGGCTATATTCGCACTCCCTTACTAGAGGCAAACCTTGACAATGAGACCCAGAGGTTCCTCGTCTCGGCTCTGTTGCAAAAATCGTGAAGCTTGAGCATGCTTGGCGGAGATTGGACGGACGGAACGATGACGGATTTCAAGTGGCGCCATTTCCAGGGTGATGTGATCCTGTGGGCGGTGCGCTGGTATTGTCGCTATCCGATC
>JBHAEB010000058.1:0-3190 GCA_041855345.1 Arachnia sp.
GAATCCAGGCGAACCTGGAGACCAACCTGATGCAGGTCACCGCATTGAACCGGCATATCGGCTATGACAAGGCCTCCAAGATCGCCAAGAATGCCCACCACAAGGGCATCTCGCTGAAGGAATCGGCCTTGGAGCTGGGCTACCTCACCGAGGAGCAGTTCACCCAGTGGGTGGTTCCCGCCGAGATGACCCAGCCCTCAGCCGGCTGAGTTTCAACCCGCCACGGCTCAGCATGCGGTGCGGTGGGCTATGTTGATCCCGACGAAAGGGGTTCGATGCCTGCCAAACCGTATGCTGTGGTGCGGTCGGTGGTGATCGCTGCGGAACCAGCCCAGGTGCATGGGCTGCTGGCGGATCTACGACGGTGGCGGCTGTGGTCGCCCTGGGAGGCCCGGGATCGGCAACTCAACCGCCGCTACTCCGAGTCATCGCAGGGGGTTGGCGCCTGGTTTGAGTGGGAGGGAAATCTCCGCGCGGGTGCGGGCCGCCTTGAGATCCTGCAAGTCACTGCGGAATCCATTGCCCTCTTTGTGAGTTGGCGACGGCCCTTCACCAGCGAACAGCAGATGGAATTTCGGCTCGATCCCGAAGCCGAAGGCACCCGCGTCACCTGGACCATGCATGGTGAACTGACCGGGGCCGCGAAACTAGCGACGGTGTTATTTCCGATGTCCCGGATCCATGGCCCGGTCTTTGACCGTGGCCTGGATCGCCTCAAAGCGAGCTGTGAACAACCTGGTCAGGCCTAGGACACCTCAACATCTGGGGCGCCGGTGAAATCAGTCATCGCGACCTGCCCCTCCTCGGTGATGCCCTCGCGTTGCAACACCACCTTGACGGTGTCGACGATGATTCGCAGATCCAAGGCAGGGCTGCGGTGATCCACATAGTGCACATCCCAGGCCAGGCGCTCAGCCCAGGGCATGGCATTGCGTCCCTTGACCTGGGCCAGCCCGGTCACCCCGGGACGCACCTCGTGGCGTCGCCCCTGCTTGGGGGTGTAGAGGTCCAGATATTCCGGCAGCAATGGCCGAGGACCAACCAGCGACATATCCCCTTTAATGACGTTGATCAGTTCGGGTAATTCATCCAAGCTGGTGGAGCGCAGCCAGGCCCCGAAGGGGGTGATCCGATCCTCATCGCTGACCAGTTCCGGGGTCGGATCCTTCATGGTGCGGAATTTGTACATCGTGAAGATGCGGCCATCCTTGCCCGGACGCTGCTGCGTGAACAGCACCGGGGAACCTAGATTCAGCCGAACCAGCAATGCCACCACCAGCTGAATGGGTAGGGTCAGCCACAGCACGAGACTCGCGACCAGGATGTCGACGAGCCGTTTGGCGAGGTCGAAGACTCGGCGACTCATCGGGCTTTCCTGATCAGCTCGGTCAATCGAAGGGCGACGCGATCCATCGCGGCTTGATCCATCGTCGAACCACTCGGTAGCGATACCCCGGTGGCGAAGAGCCGGTCGGAGTTGCCATTGACATAGGAGTCCAAGTGGGCGAACACCGGCTGGGCATGCATCGGCTTCCACAGCGGCCGAGCCTCGATATTGTCGGCAGCCAATGCCGCGATCACCTCGTCGCGGCTAAATCCTGCCAGCTCAGGGTCGATGACCACTGAGGTCAACCAGAAGTTGTCGTGGTCGCCTTGACCGATTCCGACGTCGACGCCATCGGGTTGGCCGAAGAAGGTGACGCCGGGGATATCGGCGAAGATCTCCCGGTAACGCAGCCGATGCTGGCGGCGGCATTCCAGCATCTGCGGCAGCCGTGACAGCTGGGCTCGGCCAAGGGCCGCCAGCAGATTCGACATGCGGTAGTTGAAGCCAATATCGGTGTGTTCGTAGTGCAGCACCGGCTGCCGGGCCTGGGTGGCGAGATAGCGAATCTGGGTGGCGTGATCCTCATTGTCAGTCAGGATTGCGCCACCGCCAGAGGTGGTGATCACCTTATTGCCGTTGAAGGACACCGCCGCGATCTCACCATAGGCGGGGGCGGGGCGGCCCTGGAATACCGCGCCCAAGGACTCCGCCGCGTCGCTGAGAATGCTCAGCCCAAACTCTTGGGCGATGGCCGCCAGCCCCGGATGATCGACGACATGGCCCAGCAAATCCACCGGCACGATAGCCACGACGTTTCGGCCCTTGGCCTGCTGATCGAGGACCGCCTGCCGGGTCAACTCGACGTCGATATCACCCTCTGGGGTGGCATCGACCAGCACCGGGGTGGCGCCGGTGTAGAGGATGGCGTTGGTGGTGGCTGCGAAGGTCATGGATGCGGTGATCACCACATCTCCGGGTTTGAAACCCAGCGCCAAACCCGCCAGATGCAGCGCTGCCGTACCGGAGGACAGCGCGACGGCGTACTTGCGGTCGCAGTAGGCAGCCAGTTCCGCCTCAAAGGCATCCACCTCCGGTCCCAGCGGGGCGATCCACCCACTAGCGAAGGCGCGAGACAGCGCCTCCTGCTCCAGTGCAGTCATGTCAGGAGGGGACAGGAAGATGCGTTGGTTCACGGATGGCAGGATACCGAAGTTATCCGGTCAGTGACTCAGTAAGGTCTGAGCCACGTTGTGGGCAGCGTTCCCATCGCCGTAGGGGGCGCTGGTATCGACGGCGGGAGCCGGGCGGGTGGCCGCCTCAGCCAGCTGGGTCAGTTCAGGGTCCAGTAGATTCCAGCCGGAATCGATGGTTTCGACCCACTCTGTTTCGGTGCGGATGGTGGTGCACACGGTCCCCAGCAGGAAGGCTTCCTTCTGCAGCCCACCGGAATCCGTCACCACACCAGCAGCCCTGACGATCGCGGCCACCATGTCCGGGTAGGCCAGCGGCTCGATTACGCGCAGATTCCCGCGTTCAATGGTGACCCCGTCGGCCTCGGCGCGGGCCTTCAGCCGGGGATGGACCGGGAGATAGACCGGCAGCGATAGCCCAGCCAAGGCATTGAGGATCGCATCTAGCCGCTGTGGATCGTCGGTATTGTCCGCGCGATGCACCGTCGCGACCAGATAGGGCTGAGCAGCATCGATACCGGGAGCCACCCGACCGGAGGCCAGCACGGAGTCCCGCACCGCCAAGCACACATCGGTCATCACATCCCCCACCAGCACGGAACGATCTGCCAGCCCCTCGGCGGCCAGATGGGACATCGCCACCTTGGTGGGGGCCAGGCACAGATCAGCGGCA
>JBHAEB010000059.1:0-10131 GCA_041855345.1 Arachnia sp.
ACGGATTTGCAGTCCGTTGCCTCGCCTCTCGGCCACTCCACCGGGTGGAGTTTGTCTCCGAGCGGACGACGAGATTCGAACTCGCGACCCTCACCTTGGCAAGGTGATGCTCTACCAACTGAGCCACGTCCGCATGCGCTGATCAGTTTCCCTTCCGTGGAAGGGGCCCCGCTTGGCGCGTAGAGAACATTAGCAGCTTTCTGGGCCTTTGCAAATCCACTCCCCTTCGGCGCGCAGAATCAGGCTCATCGACCGGTTGGCAGCCCCACATAGATGGTTTCTAGATACTCGGCGATGCCTTCTGGTCCGCCTTCGCGCCCCAAACCGGAGTGTTTCACCCCTCCGAAGGGCGCAGCCGGGTTGGAGATCGCTGCGGAGTTGATTCCGACCATGCCCACCTCAAGGCGTTGCGCCATTCTCATCGCGCGATCGATGCTGGCGGTGTGCACGTAGGCGGCCAACCCAACAGCCGAGCTATTGGCCCACCTGGCCACCTCGTCCTCGTCCTGGAAGCTCACCACGGGGGCGACGGGGCCAAAGATCTCCTGATGAACCACGTCGGCAGCAGGATTGACCCTGTTGAGGACTGTCGGCCGATAGAAATATCCCCGCTCTCCAATAGGCTCACCGCCGGTGAGTAGCTGGGCATCGTCGTCGAGTGCCTGATTCACCAGCCCCGCAATCCGGTCTCGATGATCCTGTGTGATAATCGGACCGATATCCGTGTCGGGATCAAGACCATCGCCCACAATGAGGGGCTCAAATTCAACTGCCAGCCGATGTGCGAATTCGTCAGCAACTTCGTGGGCCACGTAGAACCGATTGGCCGCATTGCAGGCCTCGCCCATATTGCGCAGCTTTGCCGATTTGGCAGCCTGCACGGCGCGATCTAGGTCGGCATCGTCGAAAATGATAAACGGGGCGCACCCGCCCAGTTCCATTGATGTGCGTAATACGTTGTCAGCGGACTGTCGAAGGAGAGCTTGGCCCACCTGCGTTGATCCAGTAAAGGACAACTTTCGCAGTCTGCGATCCGCCATGATCGCGGCTGTGACTGGTGGCGCATCCGATGTCGGTAAGACATTGATCACCCCCTTGGGTATCCCTGCTTCCCGGCAGGCTTCGGCGAAGGCTAGTGAGGTCAGCGGGGTCAACCATGACGGTTTGAGGATCCCGACGCAGCCGGCTGCCAGTGCGGGCCCGAGTTTCCTGGTGGCCATCGCAAGGGGGAAATTCCATGGGGTGATTGCCAGCACCGGCCCGACCGGTCTAGGCATCGTCAACACATGGAGATTTCCCTCCGGTGTGATAGTGGATCGGCCATTGATGCGGACTGCCTCCTCGCCGAACCAGCGGAGAAACTCAGCGCCATAGGCCACCTCTGTCCGCGCCTCGGCTAAGGGCTTGCCCATCTCCAGGGTCATCAAGGTGGCGAAGTCCTCGCTCCGGTCACAGATGATGCCGAATAGATTGAGCAACAACTCAGCTCGGGTGCGAGGCGCGGTGGCGGCCCAGGACTCTTGTGCGGCCACCGCTGCATCCAGAGCGGCCATCCCATCCTGGGGGGTGGCATCGGCTACCTCAACGAGCACCTCATCAGTTGCCGGGTTGAACACTGGGAAGCTGGCCCCCGATGCGGCCTCGCGCCATGAGCCATCAATGTAGATCCCGGTTGGCACCTTGTTGAGGGCATGGGCTACGTGATTGGACACCGTGGGCTGAGCTGGCATGGCAACCTCCTCGTCGACGCAGAACTGTTGATCACCCTACTGGATTGGCACCGGGCCCGATGGTGCGCTAAAGTGGCTGACCGCACGGGCGATTGGCGCAGTGGTAGCGCGCTTCGTTCACACCGAAGAGGTCGGCGGTTCGAAACCGCCATCGCCCACCGTTGCTCCTCCGAGCACTCCCCATTGATGCACGAAGGAGGATGATATGGCCGCTCCTGCGATCGTTCTCGTCGCCCGTGGCGATGACGATCCCCTCGCTTTAGCCTCCCTCGATGTAGTCGTTAACCGGCTGCGCATGCTGCGTCCGGATCTTGATGTGAGTTTGGGACTGCTGAATAGCCGCACCCCGACGGTCCAGCATGCGGTCTCCAAGCTGGCGGAGGCTGGCAGCCTAGAGATCGCGATGGTCCCCATGGATCTGGTCTCGGCAGCCGATCACTCACCGGTGCTGACTCGCACCAAGGATGACGTGTTAAGCCTGTTTCCAAAGATCAGCATCGTGATCGCCCGGCCTATTGGCCCTGCTGTTGAGTTGCTCAATGTGCTGGACGCCAAACTTCGCGAGGAACTACACCGTGCCAACGCCGTCGAGGTGGATGCCCTCGTGCTGGCCTGCCCTGCTGGTGGTGATGTTCGTGGAAATTCCTTGCTGGCACGTCGAGCCCGCCAATGGGCAACGCATCACAAATTGCCAGTACAGCTCGCCCACAATGACACCACCGGTAGGGCAACCGCGACAGCCATTGCCGCCCTTCGATCTCAGGGACGTCGTCATATCGCAGTTGGGTCGTTGTTCCTGACCTCGGGTCCGGTGTTTCGAGCCCACCAGCAGGCGGCGTTGCGTGCCGGAGCACTGGCAGTGACACCACCTATTACCGAAGATCCCCGAGTAAGTGAACTCATCTTGGCGCGTTATGCCTTCGCGGCGATGCGCCTGCTCGACATCGATCCGCACGAAGGATGAATGATGACTGGCCCTTTTCCCTTGGATCTCAGCGACCAACAGTGGCGGCAACGTCTCAATGAACTGGAATATCGGGTGTTGCGCCAAAACGGCACTGAAGCCCCATTTACTGGGGAGTACACCGACACCACCACGCCCGGGGTCTACGCCTGTCGGGGCTGCGGCACTGAGTTGTTTGCCAGTGACTCTAAATTTCACTCTCAGTGCGGTTGGCCGAGCTTCTTTGAACCGCTGACGCCAAATAGCGTGCTTTACCTTGAGGATTTGTCTATCCCCTCCCGCCCTCGGGTGGAGGTTCGGTGTGCTGCCTGCAACTCTCATCTGGGTCATGTCTTCCACGGCGAAGGCTATGACACCCCCACAGACGACCGATACTGCATAAATTCGGTGTGCTTAGTGTTGAAACCGGCGCGCCACAGTCACTAATAGCTATTTTCGTTCTAAGCTCATGAGCTGTGAGCTTTACCCGACCCAGCATCGCCGCCCCTGAATTCGACCAGGCAGTGGTTGCGATTGACACGATGTCTTGGCGCCCCGGGGTCCATGTGGAGCGAATCGCCTCGCCACAACGCGTAGCACCCCACAGCATCGCCATTGCTGCCGATCTAAAAGATGGTGCAACCACGCTCAGCACAGGACGGTTGATTCTGCTCCACGACCCTCTGGGTAATGAGTCCTGGGATGGGACGATGCGCCTCGTAACCCTGGTCCATGCTGATCTCGACGAAACCATGATCACTGATCCGCTGTTTGCAGAAGCGGCTTGGTCGTGGCTCACCGAGGCCCTCGAAACCCACGATGCCCGGCACCGTGTGCTGGCAGGCACAGTCACTGCCTCCTATGGTCGCGGATTTGGTGAGTTAACCTCGAATCAGTCCGAGGGCGAGATCAGAGCGTCATGGACCCCAGAGCTGACCAATGCTGAGGCAATCGCCCATCACCTGCGGGCCTGGCAGGATGTGCTGGGCCATCTGGGCGGCCGACCCCCTCTTCCATCGGGTGTGGTGTCCCTGCATAACCGATGATGAGCCGGTACCTGGAAACCAGCCGTGAGCCGCTGCGCCCGGTCGTTGACTCTCCGGAGGCACTATCCCAGTGCCTTGATGCATTGGCCTCGGCTCGCGGTCCCGTCGCCTTCGACGTGGAACGAGCCCACGGGCACCGCTATTGGCCCAAGGCCTATCTTTTTCAGATTCGGCGTCGCGAATCCGGCACATGGTTGATCGATCCCGTCGCCTTCGAGAACCAACAACCTGCTGACCTGAGCTGTCTCGTCACCGCCTGCGGTGATGCTACCTGGCTGATACATGCTGCCTCCCAAGATCTGCCATCGATGGTGGCGGTCGGCATCGTGCCGCCATCATTATTTGACACCGAATTAGCTGCCCGGCTACTTGGAATACCCAGCACTGGATTGGCTGCATTGTTGGAATCCAAGCTCGATGTCATGTTACGTAAGGCCCATTCGTCGGCAAACTGGTCAATGCGGCCCCTGCCTGAATCCTGGTTGATCTATGCCGCTCTCGACGTCGACTATCTCATCGAGTTGAGCGAGGCACTCCATGCAGACTTAGCTGCAGTGCACCGGGATCACTGGGCAGTTCAGGAATGCAATCACGTGCTGCGAACCTTCGCCACTGTCCCTTCGCCTCGCCCCGATCCATGGCGCAGGCTTTCTGGAATTACGAATCTGCGTCGGGGACACCAGCTGGCAGTAGCCCGAGAACTGTGGCTGGAACGTGATCAAATCGCACGGAATATCGATCGCCCACCCGGATGGATCCTGTCTGATGGGGCCATCGTTGACCTCGCAGCTACCGCCGTTCAGGGCGTGGAGGGCAACATCGATGCCAGTCGGCATTTCACAACCCGCTCAGCGCGCCGCTATCGGCATCATTGGATTCGCGCTTTGAGCCGGGCAGCCGCCCTGAAACCGAGCGACTATCCCCCACTGAGGCGCCCCAAACAGGGGATCCCCCATCCCCGGAACTGGGCCAAGCAATATCCGGCGGCTTGGGCAGGCTGGACCAAGGTGCGTGCGGTGGTTGACCAGCTGGCGGAAGAACTCGGTATTCAAGCTAGCCTGATTGCCCCCTCATCCCTGCTACAGGAATGGGTCTTTCACTACCGAGAAGGTCAAGACATCGCTACCGAGTTGCGTAACCTAGGGGTTCGTCCCTGGCAACTCGAGCTGTTGGTCCCCGTCCTCAGCACGATCCAAGAACTCAACTAGGGGCTGGTCGGCCAGCACGGCACTCAGCACCTGCAAGGTGATTTCCTTGGACGTCAGCCCCACCTGCATCAGCACTTCGTTGCGGGTCCCATGGGCCAAGAACTCTTGTGGAATCCCAAAACTCAGCACCTGAGTGGGGTGATCGACCAAGGCAGCCCGAAGCCGTTCACCCAATCCGCCAGTGAGAAGATTGTCTTCAATACTCACGACCGTATCGAATTCGCGGGCTAAGGCGACGAGTTCTGGGCTGAGCGGCACACACCACAGCGGGTCGGCGACGGTCACGGCCAAGCCTTCTGCAGCCAGCTTTTCGGCGACGTCCATCCCCATGCCAGCGAACTGGCCATAGCCGATGATCAGAATTCGCGCCTGCTGATCAATACGTAACAGGTCCACCTGGTCCCGTCCGCTCCCCCGCGAGGCGAGGGCGGGTAGATCATCGGGTAGCCGCTCTTTGGAGTAGCGCAACGCGGTTGGGGCGTCGTTGACAGTGACCGCCCGCTCCAAGGCTGAGATGAGTCTGGTCCTATCGCGCGGGGCAGCCATCTCCAATCGCGGCACTAGGCCAAACAAGGACAGGTCCCACATTCCGTTGTGGCTAGGGCCGTCGCTGCCGGTGATGCCGGAGCGGTCCAGCGCAAAGGTGACCCCTTCGCCATGCAAAGCGACATCCATCAGGACCTGATCGAAGGCACGGTTGAGGAAGGTGGCATAGACAGCCACCACCGGATGGAGCCCAGCGCGCGCCAGCCCCGCGGCCGATACCACCGCATGCTGTTCGGCGATCCCGACATCGAAGATCCGGTCGGGAAAGGCTGCGGCAAACCGACCCAGCCCCACAGGATGCAGCATCGCTGCGGTGATAGCCACCACATCAGGATTGCGTTCGCCGATGCGCACCATTGCTTCGCCGAAGGCATCAGTCCAGGTGGCTTCGACCGCATCGCTGAGAGGCCGCCCAGTAACCTCATCGATCTGGCCAACAGCGTGAAACTGATCCTCTTCAAATTCCTCGGCGGCTTTGAAGCCCTTGCCCTTTTGCGTGATCGCATGCACGATCACCGGGCCGCCAAATTGCCGGGCGTGGTCCAGATGTCCAATGACTGCACGGATATCGTGACCGTCGATAGGGCCGGTGTACTTCAGCCCCAGATCCGAGAACATCCCTTGTGGCGCTAACACATCTTTGATGCCGGTCTTAAGTCCGTGCAGCAGGTCATAGGCGGGGCGTCCCAGCAGTGGGGCGCGGGTTAACCGTCGTTTGATGAAACTGAGCGCCTTCTCATACCGACGATCGGTGCGTAGTCCGGCCAAGTGATTGGCCAAACCACCCACAGTCGGGGTGTAAGAACGGCCATTGTCGTTCACGACGATAACGATCCGAAGTTCTGGTTGGGCAGCAATATTGTTGAGCGCCTCCCAAGCCATCCCCCCAGTCAGCGCCCCATCGCCAACGACGACGACGACGGTTCGATCTTCACCACGTAGCTGAAACCCTTTGGCCAGGCCCTCTGCCCACGACAGCGCGGTGGATGCGTGAGAGTTTTCTACCCAGTCATGTTCAGACTCGGCACGATCCGGATAACCTGACAGCCCACCGCGTTGTCGCAGTCGGTCGAAACCATCAGCCCGCCCCGTGAGGATCTTGTGGACATAGCTTTGATGGCCGGTATCGAAAATGATGGGGTCGGTGGGCGAGTTGAAGACCCGGTGGATTCCCAAGGTCAGCTCAACGACTCCGAGATTAGGGCCAAGATGTCCCCCAGTCCGGCTGACCCGATTGATCAGAAAGCCGCGGATCTCGTCAGCCAGCTGGGTGAGTTGGCGACGTGACAATAGCCGCAGATCCTGCGGCCTGCGGACCAGGGACAACAAAGACATGACATTCAGCTTAGAGCTTGGACCTAAATGCACCACCACGAAGCGCCGCCTCTACCAGATTGCATGCCCGCTGCACCCTCACTAACCGTGCCTGTTCCGCGTGCAGTACCGCCACAGCGGCATCTACCGTGGGCGGCGGTAACAGCTGGGACATATTGGTACGTAGCCCCGCCAGATTGCGCTGGGTGGCAGCTAATTGCCCTGCCACGAATTCGCTGGCGAACCGGGCCAAGAGCTGGGGATGGCGTAGTAGTACTGGATAACTGCGATATTCCGGGGGACAACATTCCAGCAAGAACGCCGTGGCTGTACGCTGCCACCCTTCAGCGCCGGGGGGACGAACCGTAACCGGCCAGCCCGGTGGAACGTAGACATGAATCTCGTGGTCGTCGAACATATATTCAATTAAAACGCGATGGGCTGACATTCTGATACCCGAGCAGGATCGTGGAAGCCGCGAGTTCCGAGGGACCACATCTTAGTCAGTAGGATCGTGCCATGATCAGCCGGACCTATGCCGCTTCAGACGGCGGTACTGTCAGATTCTCGTTGTCTGCCCCCATCCCAGCCAGTCACCTGCCTACCTCAGAGTGGCAGGTCACGATCACCTCCCACGGATTACGCCCGGAGATCCATCAGCCGATCTACGGCGTGGATGGCATGCAGGCCATGGAACTGGCTATCGCGATGGTGCGCACCATTGAGCAGAGCAACGGGCTAGAGCTGACTGGCCCTTAGACCCGCCTGGAGGAACAGAGCGCAGTCACATTGAGGGGCTGGGACGCACCAACAGGTGCACCCAGCCCCTCAAAAATACTCAGTGTGACGTGCTGTGATGCTTGCGCTTGTGGATGAACCACGCAACGGTCAAGCCTGCGAACCATGCCAAGGTCAGCAGCAAGGCGATGCGCGTGTCCTCATATCGAAGCAACACATAGACCACGAAGCCGAAGAAGGCCAGCACCACCCACGGCATGAAAGCAGCTCCGGGTACCGGGAAGATTGATGCCTCGTGGGCCTCGCGTCGAGTCTTGCGGTACCGGATGTAGCACACCAATACGATTGACCAGATGAACAACACCAAGCCCACCGAGACCGAGGAGACCATGGTGAAGGCGTTCATCACCGAGCCGCCCATCATGAGGATCGGGAAGGCCAACAGCACCAAACCCACCGACATATAGAGGGCACGGGCCGGAACCTGCCGCGAGGATAGCTTCGATAGTCCCTCTGGCGCCTGTCCGGAGGTTGACAATCCATACAGCATCCGCGAGGTAGAGAAGATGCCGGAGTTCGCGCTTGAAGAGGCGGAGGTCAGCACCACGAAGTTCATCACGCTGGCGGCAGCGACGAACCCGACCAACTCGAAGAGGTTGACGAAGGGCGAAACTTCAGGGTTGATCAGATCCCATGGGGTCACCGTCATGATGACGACCAAGGTCAACACATAGAACACCACGATACGGATCGGGATGGCGTTGATGGCCTTGGGTAGGGTCTTGTTCGGGTCGGCGGTTTCCGCTGCGGCGGTTCCGATGAGCTCAATGCCGATGAAGGCAAAGACTGCGATCTGGAAGGCCGCGAGGAAACCATCAACACCGGTGGGGAACACGCCGCCGCGATCCCACAGGTAGGTGATGGAGGCCTGCGTACCATCTGGGGAAGTGAACCCGGTGAACACGAGTACCCCTCCGACACAGATGAGGATCAAGATAGCGACGATCTTGATCAACGCGAACCAGAACTCGATCTCACCAAAGAGCTTGACTGTCAGCAGATTGCAGCCCAGCAACGCCATAAGCAGCACCAGGGTGACCACCATGGACACTCGAATATCGTTGATCCAGAAGTCGAAATATCCTGCGATCACGATAATCTCGGCCATGGCCGTGACCACCCACAAGATCCAGTAGGTCCAACCGGTGAAGAAACCTGCCCAGGGGCCGAGGATGTCCTTCGCGAAGTCCTGGAAGGATTTGTACTCCAGGTTATGCAGCAGCAACTCCCCCATGGCTCGCATCACGAAAAACAGCATGAAGCCGATGATCAGATAGATCAGCAACAAGGATGGCCCAGCCAGGCTGACCGTCTTGCCTGAGCCCATAAACAGGCCAGTGCCAATGGCGCCGCCGATAGCGATCAGCTGGACGTGGCGGTTCTTCAGGCTCCGTTGGAGATGGGCGTCTTCGGAATGGGTTTCAGCCGACATTGTTCAACACTTCCTCCACAGCCATGCATGGCAGCCCGAAGGCATCGGCCACGCCAGGATAGGTGACATTGCCCGACCAGGTGTTGAGGCCCTTGGCCAGTGCCGGGTTGTCCTTCATCGCCTGCATCGCGCCTTTATCGGCGAGCTGGATGGCGTAGGCGAGGGTGGCGTTGGTCAACGCCCAGGTTGAGGTATTGGGCACTGCGCCAGGCATATTCGCTACGCAGTAGAACAGTGAGTTATGGACCTCGAAGGTGGGATCAGCGTGGGTGGTGGCATGGGAGTCCTCGAAACAGCCACCCTGGTCGATGGCCACATCGACCAGAACGGATCCGGGCTTCATCTGAGCAACTAGGTCGTTAGAGACCAACTTGGGGGCTTTCGCCCCTGGTACCAAGACCGTGCCTACCACGAGATCGGCCTGGGTGACATGCTCCTCAATAGCCATGCTGGAGCTGGCGACCCCCGATACCTGGTTGTGGAATCGCCAGAAGGTGGCTCGCAGCTTATCCAGATCGGTGTCGAGGACGGTGACATTGGCCCCCATCCCCATGGCGATATTCGCGGCATTTTGGCCAGCTACGCCGCCGCCAAGTACGACGACTTTGGCATTGGGTACTCCGCCGATGCCTCCCAAGAGCGTGCCCCGGCCGCCCTGGGCCTTCATCAAAGCATGAGCTCCGACCTGGGGGGCCAGGCAGCCAGCAATCTCCGACATTGGGTAGAGCAGCGGCAACATGCCGGACGGTAATTGGACCGTTTCATAGGCGATAGCGGTGGTGCCGGCTTGCAGCAGCGCATCTGTTTGGGGACGATCCGCCGCCAGGTGTAGGTAGGTGTAGAGGATCAGGTCGTCGCGCAGGAAGCCATATTCGCTGGCTATGGGTTCCTTGACTTTCATGACCATCTCACCAGCGGCCCACGTATCGGCAGCGTTACTGACGATCGTGGCCCCCCGCGAGGCGTAATCCTCGTCGGTGATCAGTGACCCAAGTCCAGCCCCAGCTTGTACGAAGACTTCGTGTCCTCGCCGAACCAGCTCGCTGACACCTACAGGGGTGATGGCGACCCGGAACTCATTGTTCTTGACCTCGGTCGGGACGGCAATACGCAT
>JBHAEB010000060.1:0-27642 GCA_041855345.1 Arachnia sp.
CACTTCATTGAGTTGTGCGCCGGGGATGACCAACGAGTCTGGGTGACCTTACATTCTGGTTCTCGCGGTATCGGCAATAGGCTGGCCCAGGAACATATGGAGATCGCCCAGGGGTTAACCCACAACCGGGGCTTGGTGGATCGGGATCTGGCGGTATTTCTCAGCTACACACCCCAGATGGATGCCTACCTGCACGACCTGTGGTGGGGCCAGGCCTATGCCCTGCTGAACCGGGATGTGATGCTGGCCAGTATTTGTGACGAGTTGTCCAAGCGCATTCCTCAGATCCGTTTTGAGGAACCGATTCGCTGCCACCACAACTATGTGGCCGTCGAAACCTACGACGATCTGGAGTTGATTGTCACTCGGAAGGGCGCGATCCGTGCCGGGATGGGTGATTTGGGTGTCATCCCTGGTTCGATGGGCACAGGCTCCTATATCGTCAAGGGGCTGGGCAACAAAGCCTCCTACGAGTCTGCATCCCACGGCGCGGGCCGGCGAATCTCGCGTAATGAGGCGAAACGGACCTACACCGTCGCGGATGTTGAGGCACAAACAGCAGGGATCGAGTGTCGAAAGGATGCCGGGGTCATCGACGAGATCCCCGCTGCCTACAAGGACATCAACGAGGTCATCGCGGCCCAAGCGGATCTGGTGGATGTGGTGGCTCGGTTGCAGACGCTGCTGTGTATCAAGGGCTGACACAATGGCTGCCGTGATACCCATAGCCCGTTTCGATGACCGCCTAGCTGGCACTGTGGTGCAGTTCAGTTCCGCCGAGCGGATCATCACGGCCACCACCAGCCAGCAGGTAGAGGCTGCCTTGGCTGAAGTGGAGGATGCGGTCGCAGCTGGGTTGTGGGCTTTCGGCTGTCTGGCCTACGAGGCAGCCTCGGGATTGGATCCCACCCTTGAGGTGGCTGATCCGGTTCCGGGGCTGCCGCTGCTCTGGTTTGGGTTGGCATCCCAGCCTGATCGTTCGCCAGCGCCGTTGCCGCACGATGACGGCCCTTCGCCCTTGGGCGCCCGCTGGCGAATAAAATGGGATCAGCAGCGACACGCTGAGGCGGTGGCCGCTGTGCATGAGGCGATCGCTGCGGGTGAGACCTACCAGTGCAACCTCACCACTTCATTGACTGGGATCCTCGATGGGGATCTGTTTGACCACTATGCAGCCCTGGTTTCCCGCCAAGCAGGGGCATTTAACGCCTGGCTAAATCTTGGCTCCCATCAGATACTGAGCGCTAGCCCCGAATGTTTCTTCCAACGCAACGGTGACCTCCTGCTAACCAGACCGATGAAAGGCACCGCGGCACGTCATGTCGACCCGGCTGCTGATCTGGCTGCCCGCCGGGAGCTGAGTGCCAGCGCCAAGGAAAGGGCGGAGAACATCATGATCGTTGACCTGTTGCGCAACGATCTATCCCAGGTGTCGGAACCGGGGAGCGTTGAGGTCACACAGTTGCTGGCGGTGGAGCCCTACCCCACGGTCTGGCAGTTGACCTCTACTATCTGTTCGACGGCACGGAAAAACCTGAGCTTGGTGGAACTCTTCCGTGCTCTGTTCCCCTGCGGCTCGGTCACCGGAGCCCCCAAGGGGGCAACCATGCGATTGATCCGGACATTGGAGGATGGCCCACGGGGCATCTATTGCGGGGCTATCGGTTTCCTGTCACCCGGAGCGGAGCGTCGTGCCAGTTTCAGCGTGCCGATTAGAACCGTGACGGTGGAGGCAGCAACCGGGATGGCGAGCTACGGTGTGGGCAGTGGCGTCACCTGGTCCTCGACAGCTGATCAGGAATACGCCGAAGTGCTGGCCAAGGCCCGGGTGCTGGGAGTGCCCTCGTGTGGGATTTGCGAAACTCTCGCCATCGATGATGGGCAGCTTCAGCATCTTAAGCACCATCTTGCCCGGCTTGAGCGATCGGCCCAGCAACTGGGTCTGTTTCTTGACCGGGAGCAGCTGATGGCTGAGATCGAGCAGCACATGTCTGGGCATCATGGCGCCGGGCTGATGCGGATCGAATTGAACCATGCAGGTGTCGCTATCACGGTGCGGCAACGCCAGAACCTAGCCGAACCAGTCCGGCTCGCTGTCGATCTACCTACGGTCGACCCGGCCGATCCATTGACCCGGGTAAAGATCACTGATCGCCGCCGGTTTGAGGCCGCACGAGCCCGATTCCCGGAGGCTGATGATGTGATCTTGGTTAATCATGACCTCAAACTCACCGAAACAACTATCGCGAATCTTGCGGTCAAGCTCGACGGGATATGGTTCACTCCCCCGACCAGTGACGGTTGCCTACCTGGAATCGGGCGCGAACTGGCGCTGGCCGCAGGCCAACTGAGGCGACGTTCCCTCAGCGTCGATGACCTGTCCAGGGCCGAAGCCATAGCGGTGATCAGTTCCGCCCGCGGCTGGCGCGTAGGCTTACTGCTATGAGTTTCGCCTCCCGTCAACGCCAACTGATCTGTGACCTGATGGTCGAGCTCGGACCGTTGGCCCCAACCCGGTGCGAGGGCTGGAATATCTCCCAGCTAGCCGCCCATCTGTGGGTACGCGAGCACCGCCCCGCTGCCCTGCCTGGCATCGGGATACAACGCTTCGCTGCTCGCACCCAGCGGATTCAAACCGAAGCCCTGCATCTCAAAGGATTCACCCAGTTGGTACAGGAATTGCGTCGCCCCGGGTGGGTAATGCGTCCCCTCGATGATGTGGTCAATGCCGTGGAACTGTTCATCCACCATGAGGACATCCTGCGGGCCAACGGTCGTAGCCAAGAGCTGACGATGGAGGAGCAGAAACAGCTGTTATCGACGGTTAGAGTGCTGGCTTTTAAGGCACAGCGATCCTGGGGAGGCCAGTTGATCCTCATGCCCTCCGGTTTTGACACCATCCGCCATGGCACCGGGGATCGCCCTGTGCGGCTATCGGGTCAGCCATCGGAGCTGCTGCTCTACCTGACTGGCCGTGATGCCGAGGTTGAGGTGATCGGCGAGCCAGACACCGTCGCGAAGCTGCGCCAGGCCATCGGCGGTCTGTAACGGCTCCTGGTCCGATGAGGGCTCCCGCCCAGATTCTGACAACCGGGAGCCGCCCAGCTATGAACTCAGCTTTTCAAGGACCAGTTCTCGCACCCGGCCAGCATCGGCTTGCCCTTTCATCGCCTGCATCACCTGGCCGATGAGGGCGCCGGCTGCCTGGACCTTGCCGTCGCGAATCTTCTGCGCGATATCCGGGTTGGCGTGGATCGCTGCCTCGACGGCCGAGTTCAACGCCCCATCATCGGAAACCACCTTGAGGCCCCGGGCGGCAACCACCTCAGCTGGGGTTCCTTCCCCCGAGATCACGCCTTCAAAGACTGTGCGTGCCAGTTTGTCAGTGAGTTCCTTGGCCGCCACCATCGCCTGGGTTTCGGCCACATCGCGTGGACTCACACCCAGCTGATCGAGTTCCACCCCAGCTTCGTTGGCGCGTCGGGCAAGCTCCCCGATCCACCATTTCCGAGCGGCGTGTGGTGAACACCCAGCCTCGACCGTGGCCTCAATGAGGTCCAAGGCCCCCGCAGCAACAACCGCGGCCATGGTGGTGTCGTCGATCTGCCACTGCTCTGCCAGACGTTTGCGACGCTGGGTCGGCGGCTCGGGCAGGCTCGCCCGCAGCTGCTCAATCCATTCCTGGCTGGGGGCCACCGGAACTAGATCGGGCTCAGCGAAATAGCGATAATCCTGAGCCTCCTCCTTGGAGCGACCCGGGCTAGTGGATCCATCGGCCTCGTGGAAATGCCTGGTCTCCTGCACAACTTTGCCGCCAGCAGCCAGAATCGCTGCTTGACGGCGCATCTCATAACTCACTGCACGTTCGATAGATCGCAGCGAATTGACGTTCTTGGTTTCGGTACGAGTACCGAGTAATCCTGAACCTTTGGGTGCCAGCGACACATTCGCATCACAACGTAACGAGCCCTGCTCCATTCGCACATCTGAGACATCCAAGGCCCGCATCAAATCCCGTAGATAGGCCACATAGGCCTTGGCGACCTGGGGAGCTTGGGCTCCGGTTCCCATAATGGGTTTGGTGACGATCTCGATGAGCGGCATACCTGCCCGGTTATAGTCGATCACCGAATAGTCGGCGCCATGGATGCGTCCGCTGGTCCCGACGTGGGTGAGCTTGCCAGCATCTTCTTCCATATGTGCACGCTCGATCTCGATGACATAGGTATTGCCCTCGACCTCCAATTCCAGGCGACCGTCGAAGGCGATGGGCTCGTCATACTGCGAGGTTTGGAAGTTCTTGGTCATATCCGGATAGAAGTAGTTCTTCCGGGCGAATCGTCCCCACGGCGCAATCTTGCATCCCAGGGCCAGGCCAATCCGGATCGCGGACTCAACCGCCTTGGCGTTGACCACCGGCAACGCGCCAGGCAATCCGAGACACACCGGACAGGTCTGGGTATTGGGTTCAGCACCGAATGTGGTGGCACAGCCACAGAACATCTTGGAGGCGGTGTTCAACTCGACGTGTACCTCCAAACCCAGCGCCGGGTCGAAGCTCTCGATCACCTCGTCGAAGCTCATCAAATCAGTCATCACCACACCGCCTTGGATCCTGGAATTGGGGTCGCTGCTTTCAACAAGGGCCCAGCCAGGGCATCTTCAAGTTTGGCCTCAAGATAACCGCCCACCTGGTAGAGCCGCGCATCAGCCAGCGGGGGTGCGATCACCTGCATGCCGATGGGCAGTCCATGATCCGATAGCCCAATGGGGAAGCTCGCCGAGGCGTTGCCCGCCAGGTTGGACGGGATTGTGCACAGGTCTGCTTTGTACATCGCCATCGGGTCGCTCAGCCGCTCCCCCAGCTTGAAGGCCACACTCGGGGTGGTTGGGCTCACCAGCACATCACAATCGTTGAAGGCAGCCTCGAAATCGCAGGCTACCAGGGTCCTGACTTTCTGCGCTGACCCGTAGTACTGGTCGTGGTAGCCGCTAGACAAGGCATAGGTACCGATGATCAGTCGGCGTTTGGCCTCGGTCCCGAATCCTTGGCCGCGGGTCATGGAGGTGACCGCTTCCATCCCCCGGCTGCCGTCATCACCCACCCGCAGGCCATAGCGGACAGCGTCGAAACGGGCAAGATTACTGGACAGTTCAGCCGGCATGATCAGGTAATAGGCAGCCAGGGCGTAGTCGAAGTGGGGGCAGGACACCTCCACAACGTCGGCCCCACCATCACGCAGCCACTGCACCGCCTCAGTGAAACGACGTTCAACGTCTGGATCGTAGCCCTCACCGCCGAGTTCCTTGACCACGCCCACCCGCATCTTGGTGACATCGCGGCGGCGAGCAGCTGCCGCTAGCCCAGAAATCGGGGTCTCAAAAGAGGTTGAATCCATCGGGTCATGGCCGCCGATAATTTCCTGAAGGAGTGCCGCGTCGAGCACACTGCGGGTCACCGGCCCCGGCTGGTCCAGGCTGGAGGCCATCGCCACTAGACCGTATCGTGACACCCCCCCGTAGGTGGGTTTCACCCCGACGGTTCCAGTCACTGCCCCTGGCTGTCGGATTGAACCTCCGGTGTCGGAGCCGAAGGCCAGCGGGGCCAGCAGTCCTGCCACAGCAGCAGCTGAACCGCCCCCTGAGCCTCCTGGGATCCGGTCCAGATCCCAAGGGTTACGGGTTGGACCGAAGGCCGAGGTTTCGGTGGAGGAGCCCATCGCGAACTCGTCCATATTGGTCTTCCCAAGGATGACCAGCCCGGCCTGTTTGGCGCGGGCGACCGCTGTGGCATCGTAGGGCGGCACCCAACCTTCAAGAATTCGGGAACCGCAACTGGTGGGCAGCCCGAGGGTGCAGAAATTGTCCTTCACCGCGATCGGGATGCCAGCCAGCGGCCCGAGTGGCTCCCCTGCTGCTCGGCGCTCATCGACGGTCTTCGCGGCGGCTAATGCCCCCGTCGCATCGATTGTGATGAAGGCATTGAGGGCCTCGTTGGTGGCCTCTATCTGGTCCAGATGGGCCTGGGTCAATTCGACGGCGCTGAGCTGGCCGGTTGCAAGTAGGTCAGCTAACTCGTGGGCAGGTTTGGTGATGATGCTCATATCAGTCCTCACTGAGGATCGCGGGCACACGGAACCGGCCCTCCTCGACATCGGGGGCGCCTGCAAGGGCTGCCTGCTGGCTCAGCGAGGCACGTACCTGGTCCTCTCGCATCACATTGACCAGCGGCAAGGCATGGGTCATCAGCGGCACATCATCGCCGGCCACCTCGGCGACCCTGGCGACGGCAGTCAAGATCACATCCAGCTCGGGGGCCAGCTGGGCGCATTCAGTCTCGGTGAGTTCAAGACGGGCCAGCGCCGCCAGCCGCGCAACCTCTTGTGGGGTCAGGGCCACGGATACTCCTCGGTGTAGGCAACAACAGGGCGAATCCTATCCCGCTCTGATCAGGAGTGGTGGCTGTGTGTTTCGGGAAACAGCCGTTGTGTCGGTCTCATCAGGCTCATGGCCAGGATGACGGCGTGGTGAAAGGGCATATTTTCCCTGTGTACAGGCTAGGAAGATTGCGCCATCAAGGCTGGTCACCACGCTCCGGGCTGCGAAGTTGCCACTGCGGCAACACCACGGTGTAGTCCCTATCCCCTGGCTGTCCTGATGGGGGTGACGGCCCAGATGTAGGCAGACTCGATGGGCCATGGTCATGGCTGGGTGCGAAGCCGAGGTTATCCGCTGGTCAGGATCAGGTAGTAGTCGCGTGCGAGAAAGAACAGCCCGATCGCCAGAGCCAAGGTGCCAAGCGGAACCAGCACGCGTTGCCATTTCTTCCAGCGCGTCGTGGGTACCTGGTTTGGCCCCCACTCACCCATCTTGGGCTGGGCCCGCAACGGAGTTGAGCCATTGAGGTTAAGGTCACTGAATACGCGCACCGCTTTAGTTTAAGACCCTTGGAGTGCTTCAGCTGTTAGCTCGGTGGCGCGCACCAGCACCTGCAGCTGTTGGGGCACCGCTGAGATCTCCCAACCTGCGAACCCGCATCCGCTGCTCAGCACCACCTGGTTTTCCCACTGTGGTCCGCTGAGTTCCATCGCAGGCAGTACTCGCACGGCCTCGTGAACAAGGTCATCGACCTGGACCACTTGTCTCCGGGAGGTATCGACCACTCCGGCGGCTAGAAGCTTGCCGTCATGGACCCATTCAGCCAACGGCTCCAGCGATCTGGGATCGGGGAAGCACCTCGTGTCCACGGCCACTCCGTCAAAGCCCCCGGCTCGGGCATGGCCAATCCAGTGGCCTGGGGCGCAGCAATGCATCCAGGCTCCCTCAGCCAAGGGTTTCAAGGCGAGTGCTATCTCAGAGCCGGCGACGGCCCGGTGTTTGCTGAATCCGGATGCGGTTGGGATAGCGCCAGCCGCCACGGCGACTAGCGCGGGTTCGTCGATCTGGAAGATCACGGTGGTTCCCGGCAACCGGCGCTGTACTTCGACGCGCAGCTGCTCAGCAGCCTGAGCTAGGGCCTGGGCTAGTTCCCGTCTCGCCCCGTGATCTGCGAGTAGCCGATCCCCCATCGGTCGTTCAACACTGGCGGCCAGGGTCCATGGCCCTGCTAGGCCGATCTTCAATACACCCGTAAACCCCTGCAACCGTTCCTCGGCATCATCGAGGTCGGCTCGCCACTGCGAGGCTGCTCGTCGATGGTCGCGGCTGCTGCCAGGCACCAATCTCCACCCAGCCGGTTGTAGGTCAAAGCTCAAGGTGTCGATGATTCCCAAGGCCCGACCGATCATCCCGGACCCTGGACCACGTGCGGGCAATTCCGGCCAGGGCACTATCTCAGGGAAGGTCTCGGCCATGGCGGTCACCGCCCCTGCGAAGTCCTGGCCCGGAAGTGAACCAGCGGCTGTGGTGCGCATCACTGAGCCCGCGCGATCGTCGCGGACCCCACCACGAGGTCACCGTCGTAGAACACCATCGCCTGGCCAGGGGCGACACCGGTGGTGGGTTCGTCCAACACGGCCTGAGCACTGTCCTGGTCAACGGTGATCTGCGCCGGCAAGGCGGCGCCATGGGCCCGGTATTGCACCGAACCCCGCCACTGCCCGCTGCGAGGGGTGGTCGCCCAAGTAGGTCGGATACCTTCGAGTCGGGTCACCTTGAGTTGTTCGCGTTCACCGACGACAACTCGATTGTTCACCGGTTCAATACGCAGCACATAGCGTGGCTGCCCGCTGGGGGCAGGGACTCGCAAATCGAGCCCCTTGCGCTGACCCACCGTGTAGTCATGGTGTCCCATATGGTGACCGAGAATGTGCCCTGCCTCGTCGACGATGTCACCAGGCTGCGCGCCCAGTTGGGCGCGCAGGAATCCTTGGGTGTCGCCATCTGGGATGAAACAGATGTCGTAGGAGTCGGGTTTATTGGCCACTTTCAGGCCCCGCTCCTGCGCCTCTGCCCGGACCTGGGTTTTCGGGGTCTCGGCTAGCGGGAAGAGGCAGCGGCTCAATTGTTCTTGGGTGAGCACCCCTAGCACATAGGACTGGTCCTTGGTCGGGTCGGCGGCTCGGTGAAGCTCCACCCGGCCTTCGCGCCGCACCAGTTTGGCGTAGTGGCCGGTGGCTACCGCATCAAAACCTAGGGCTAGGCCCCGCTCCAGCACGGCTGCGAATTTGATCTTTTCATTACAACGCAGACAGGGGTTGGGGGTACGGCCAGCCCGGTATTCGTCGAGGAAATCGTCGATGACGTCTTCTTGGAATCGTTGCGAGAAATCCCACACGTAGAAGGGAATATTCAACAGATCAGCGGCCCGCCGAGCGTCGTGGGCATCCTCCAGGGAGCAGCATCCTCGAGAGCCTTGGCGATAGGGCTGGGGATTTCGGTTGAGGGCCAGGTGAATGCCGGTGACTTCATGCCCAGCTGCCACCAGGCGCGCCGCAGCGACGGCGGAGTCAACTCCCCCGGACATCGCGGCTAATACCCTCATCTCGACCTCTTTCTGCAGGCCGAATGATTCTACCGGGCTGTTCGGGCCTGTTCCACGGCTGCTGGGAGCCGCTGGGCTAGATAGTCGATGTCGTCAGCGGTGGTGCTGTGACCTAGGGAGAACCGAACACTCGCTGAAGCATCCGCCAATTCCACTCCCATGGCTTGCAGGACCTCGCTGGGCTGCTGCACCCCAGCCCGGCAAGCCGAACCAGCGCTGGCGTAAATCCCTTGCGCATCCAGCAGGAATAACAGGTCTGCGGCACGGAGCCCGGGGAAGGTGGCGTTGATGATATGTGGTGCGCAGTTGCCGCCATTAATCCGTCCTCCACTGCCGAGCACGAGGGCACACACCTGATCACGTAACGCACTCAGTCGCGCGGATTCCGTGGTTAATTCCGCGACGGCCTGGCGGGCGGCGGTTGCGAAGGAGGCAGCCAGGGCTACCGGCACGGTCCCTGAGCGCAGGTCAGCTTCCTGGCCGCCCCCGGGTCCGATGGCCGCTGGGACGATTCCGCGTTTGACCAGCAGCGCTCCGATTCCAACCGGGCCGCCGATCTTATGGGCGGAGATACTCATCAAATCCAGCGCTGAGGCGTGGAATTGAATAGGGATGTGGCCGAGCGCCTGAACCGCATCGCTGTGGCTCCAGGCCCCGTGAGCAGCGGCTGTGGTGACCAGCCGCTCGAGGGGCAGAATCACCCCGGTTTCGTTGTTGACAGCCATCACTGAGACCACAGCGGTGTTCTCGTCGACAAGCCGCCAGCCCTCATCGGTGACGATCCCTGAAGAATCGACTGGCAGCAGCTGGGCGCCACGTGCTTGCATCCCCCGAACTGCTGGATGTTCCACCGCCGAGACGAGGACCCGGTGCCGCTGAGGACGTGCTGCCTGGGACCCAATGAGGGCGATGGCGTCGGCTTCTGATCCTCCCGAGGTGAACACCACCTCACTGGGTGAGGCCCCCAACGCCTCCGCCAACTCCTCGCGGGCCTCCTCCAGTCGACGACGGGCCCGTTGCCCAGCCCGGTGGGTCGAGGAGGGGTTGCCTAGAAGCTCCAATTCGGCCACCAGAACCTGGCGAGCCTGCTCGCGCAGTGGCGAGGTTGCGGCATGGTCGAGGTAGCAGCTCACAGCCCAAGACTAGTACCGCCTAGCCAGGTTACCGTGCCGCTGAGAGGCCCAAGGATGAGCCGGTTGCGATGTTCAACTCGCCGCTGAGCCCAGTAGTGGCTCCTTGGTTGGCGTGGCGATCACCGACCCTGAAACCATCACTCAGCGCGTCGCTAGGAGGACGCAGGGCTAGCCAGGCTCCAACTGACAGCTGTTTTGCCCAACCGATCCGAAGTGTCCAGAAGTTCAGGTCAGGTGTGACAAAATGGTCCGGCTATCATTGTCAGCTTGTGTCCTCCGAAAGGTCAGACATGTTCCTCGAGCCACTCGACAGTAGCCGCCTCGGCGCACAGGTCGAAGCTAGCGGGGTTCGTTTCGGCTTGTGGGCGCCACAAGCTACCGCGGTGGAATTGACACTGGTCAACCCGCCAGCCCAGCAGCGCAACCTACCCATGTACCGAGATGACCGTGGGATCTGGCAGACCTACGTCGCCGGTATCGGGGCTGGCCAGGAATACGGGTTTAGGGTGCATGGCGATTGGGCGCCACACCATGGCCGCCGCTTCAACCCGGCTCGACTGCTTATCGACCCCTATGCCCGTGCCATCAATGGCGGCATCGACTACCGCGGCCCCATCCACGATCACATCGTCGGTGATGATTTTCACCCCAACTCCACTGATTCCCTCGGCGCAGTCCCGTTGAGTGTGGTGGTGGCCGATACCCCTCCACCCATCCCGGTGGTTGGCGGCCGTCGTCCAATGTCAGAGACCATCATCTACGAGATGCATGTGCGGGGTTTCACCAAGATGCATCCGCTGGTTCCCGAGCATCTCCGTGGCTCCTACGCGGGGCTGGCCTATCCGGATGTCATCGCCTATCTACGGGATCTTGGCGTCACCGCCGTCGAATTGCTGCCCATCCACCACTTCGCCTCCGAGCCCTTCATCGCCAACAAGGGACTTCGAAACTACTGGGGATACAACACGCTCAGTTACTTCGCCCCGCACGCCTTCTACGCCACCCGGGGCACCCTTGGAAACCAGGTCTCCGAATTCAAGGACATGGTCTCAGCGCTACACGCTGCAGGTATTGAGGTGATCTTGGATGTGGTCTACAACCACACCGCGGAGGGCGGCCATGAGGGCCCCACCTTGTCGATGCGCGGTATCGACCATGCCGGCTATTACAGATTGACCAATGACCTGCGCGATGACTACGACGTAACTGGTTGCGGAAATTCCGTCAACACCGCCACCCCAATGGTGCGGCAGCTCGTGGTCGACTCGCTGCGCTATTGGGTCGAGCACATGGGGGTTGATGGATTCCGCTTCGATCTAGCGACCACCCTGCTGCGTGACGGCCAACATCATGTGGTCCACGACCATCCGCTGAAACGTCAGATCGACTCTGATCCTGTGTTGGCTGGGGTGAAACTGATCGCTGAGCCCTGGGATATTGGCCCCTTCGGCTATCAGGTTGGCGGGTTCGGACCTGGCTGGTCTGAGTGGAACGACCGCTTCCGAGATCATATTCGCGATTACTGGCGCGGACATGTCCATGGGGTAAGGGAGCTTGCCACCAGGCTTTCTGGCTCTCCCGATATCTTCAATCACACATCTGGTCGCTCCCCCCAGGCCTCTATCAATTACGTCACCGCTCACGACGGATTCACGATGCGTGATTTGGTCAGCTATGACGTGAAACACAACTCCGCCAATGGCGAATCCAATCGGGATGGCACCGACAACAACCGTTCCTGGAATCACGGTTTCGAAGGAGACACCGACGATCCCCAGATCCAGGAGCTGCGAGTCCGGCAAGTACTCAACCTGCATGCCACCCAGGTCTTGGCGGCAGGCACTCCCATGCTCGTTGCCGGTGACGAATTCGGGCGGACCCAGAAGGGCAATAACAATGCCTATTGTCAGGATTCACCACTCAGCTGGGTCAACTGGGAGCCGGAGCCACGCTGGGATCGGGTACGGGAACGCCTCACTGCGTTGCTGAAACTCCGCGCCAAACATCCGCTGCTGCGTGCTGACCGGTATCTCTACCACCACGATGTTTTCAATGAGCATGGCGAAAACCTGGGTCGCGTCGACCTTACGTGGTTCGATGGTCGCGGCGGTCAGATGGGTGAGCATGATTGGTATGACGGCTCCCGTCGCCTGCTGGGGATGTATACCTCCGATGCCGAGGATGCCTTCCTCACCTGGTTCAACAGCTCCCCCGAGGCCATTGACGTAGTGCTACCAGCACTACCCTGGGCTGCTCACTTGAACATCCTGTGGCATTCCGCCAACGACGATGAGATCCCTTCGACAGGACATGGACCAGGTACTACCTTCCGGCTGCCTGGCCGCTGTGTCGTCCTGATGCGCTGCGAGGTCCCCAAGACCGCCGCCGAACTATTGAGCATGCCGCTGACCCTCATGCCCGGCACTCCCTAACGGCCACGCGTCAACTAACTAATTTCTAGACTTTCGAATGCCCATTACCCCCATTCGTCATTGAAAACACGCCGACAAGGCGTTCTACCGCAGTCGCGCAGAAAAACAACAACTCAAGGGGGTGGCAAAGTCAATTCACAGGATATAGAGTCAGCGTAACCACAGTATCGACATGGATTCACACCACGGCGGTTTGAACCCTGCGATACAGACAGGGGCTATAGCAATGGTACGACGAACCCTTGTTGCCCTGTTGGCGACGCTGGCCATCATCACCTCCTACGGCGCCACGGCATGGGCATCCAGCGCCTCGCGCACCGTCTAGTTCAACTCCTCAACTACTCTAACCGGCAATGTCTGGATTCAGACATTCGCCGACTGGGGCGGGTGTGGGAACTACGCAACCTCCGTCATCTCCAATCGAGTGCTAAAACAGGTCACCAACACCACAACAGCACAGCCATACGGCATTGGAGCAACCGCCTGGGGGCTGTCAATCTCTGGACCGAGTGGGTCTACCTACTCCAAGTGGACCAACACCAACCGAAAAGGTTCATACCTTTCTGGCAACGTATGCATGAGCTGGAACACAGTGTACCTATCAATGTCCGTCAACGGAACGGGTAACTACCGTGGCGTGATCCGCACCGTTGCTGCACAGGTGTAGTGTCCACGAAGCGGAGGCTTGGTATAGCAATGGCCTTTGCCATGGCGTCGGTTACCTTGGTTTCGGGATGTGCACAATCTATCGATGGGCGTTATGCCGATGATGCTTTGGCGCATACAATCTCGGAGCTTGTGGCGAACAACGCGCTGGTATCAAACGGGTTTGTGGAACCTTCTTTCCACGCGGACCTGCGAGCGACTGCCGTGCTACACCAAGCCAACTCTCATGCGCCACCCTCAGTGGATGCCCATGCTTTGGCCCAGCTATGCGACCACTACCTCACTGCTGTCCCTCACTCACAGTCCCTCGAGGAAATCAGCCATCTAGTACCGATGGATCAGTTTCAGCAGGTTATAGACTTCATTGGATGCCTGGAAACTGCCCCACCCAACTTCCGGGCCAGCCAGGACGATCCCATGACCTTTCTTACGGCGATTGCGACTTGGCTAGACCTACCAGGATCCGACCCCGATCATGTTAATACGGCTGAGATAGAAGCGGCCATCTCAGCATTACCAGAGTCCGAGGGAACTTCCGCGTGGACACACTGGATGTGCCAGCGCATTACCACATCTGTCGCAACGAGCCATTGCGACCACCTTCCCGCGGCACAACAACCCATACAGGCCACCACCACAGAAGAGCTAATGGACGCTAGGGCCTGGATTGAGTTGGGTCAGGAACTGGACCAACAGCTTCTTAACGAGATATTAGCGATTGAGGTCACCGACGCCCTGGATGCCGAACAAATCCTCCGAATCACAACGCTGGCTGGCAAGGATAGCCCAGCCCTCAATACATGGTTAGCTGAAACGTCTAAGGCAGTGACTGCACAAGGGCTGGTCATGATCCCCGAAGTTACCGTGGGTACACTGACCGAAACATACTACGCAGCTCGAATACTGGAGGAACGCATAGCGCTGGTCCTAAGCGATCAAGCCCTCGTATCCCTTGATGAGGCGGTGAGTCTGGCCGCCCGAGGTTCTTCCGCTGACGGCGCCGTCGCTCAGCTAATGAAGGCGGTTATTCTGCAACAGGCAGGCAACTTGGACGAGGCCGAACGCACCGAAGCACTCATGCACTACGAGCAACTGCAAACCACTGGGTGTCCGCGGGGCTACGGCTCAACCTGCCTACTCGCCGCGGATGCCGCCATGCAACTTGACGAGGATGCGAGCCCCATAATTATCCCCTTACCGGATCGCCCGTTAACGAATGCGAACATTCACATATACCGCATTCTTGGGATGAGCTGGGCCGTCGCAAATCTGGCGGAGTGGCAGGCGGCGGCCCAAGAGCTTGATCCCCTCGGCGATACCGCGGACAGTACTCTACCCATCAAAGAGCGTATGTGGGCTGCAGCAGCCCGGGCCTCTGTGATGGGGGAACTGAATACCCACCAAGAAGCATCCGTGTCCTCAGCGGTTCAGCCTCTAACCGGCTGTCTCGACTCCCCGAGACTCATACGCGCCGACCCTAGCGGGCCATATTTATGCGATTTAGAGGCCACTTTCGCCTATTATCTAAGCGGCATATGGGGTGCACGATGACAACAGTAATTTCATGTCGAAATGTCACTAAGCGCTATCAGCAGCACGAGATTCTTAAGCAAGTGGATCTTGAGGTCTCCAGTGGAGAAATCTTACTCCTCTTTGCACCGTCTGGTGAGGGCAAAACCACTCTACTAAATCTCATCTGCGGATTGACCCTTCCGAGCAGCGGAAGCATCGAGATACTGGGCACCGAACTCTCAAAACTATCGGAGGATGAGCGGGCACGGTTTCGAGCTTCGTCGATCTCGTTAGCACATCAGGGCACGTATCTCATTCCCTGGTTATCGGTCGATGACAATCTGGCGCTGTCACATATCCCGGGGTCGATCTTCAGCTGGGCAGAAACCGTCTATGATGCCTTGGGGATTCGCAGTTTTGCAGATATCCAAGTCAATCGCCTCTCCGGTGGCCAGCGTCGTCGTGTGTGCATGCAACGGGCGTTACAGACTGGGGCGCCGGTGTTGCTTCTAGACGAGCCCACCAACGGTCTTGATCATCAGTTGACCGACGTTGTCTGTCAGGCAATCCAAGATCGTGCGGCAGCCGGATCCGCAGTAATCCTCGCTTCCCACGACCCCTCGGTCCGTGCCCTGGCACATTCCTCTGTCACTATTCGAGATCGAAAGCTCATGCCGTGTTGGCCACCACCTATCTGACCAAGCAATCCTTTGCCCGCCTCCAACACCGACACAGATGGTTGTCGTGGCTGTTCGTGGCATTGGTCGCGGGCTGTGTGATAACTGGCTGGCTTGCATTCGGAGCAACTCGAGGGACTGAGACTCATCTCATCACTGGCCTTGGGGCTAGAGAGATCGAGGTCATTGCCGGTTATGGCGGTCCGCAGTCACCCCTGCTTAACGATGCAGCTGTAGAGCAGATATCCCAGATCGAGGATGTTTCAAACGTCTTTCCATCGGGTCTGTCAGGAGTTGATCCCCCGGCTCAGTTGTCTGGCGATACCGTCGATCCATGGTGGATCATGCCGTTGAACCCCCACGACGACCGTTTGCGTGATAGTCAAGGCAACTCGCTTCCATCGCTGGGGCCAACCGACATGATCGTCTCATCCGAGTACCAAGACCTGATTGGAGCAAGCGTAACTGTCGGTATCACCAAGGCCATCTCCCACGACGTCGGTACGGGCGAAGACATGGACTTCACCGTTGTTGGCGACTACAACCCAGATTCCGTCCAACATGAGGTACCCAATGCGGCTTTCGTGTCGAGCGAGACCTTCAAACAGATTCAACTGTCGGCTCTGCCTCCCGGATCGGCCACCTATACCTCCATCTTCGTGTACACCGCTGACGTCACCACCGTCGCTAAAGTCCAAGACCGCATTGAATCCCTCGGATTCGGGGCCAGAAGCGCCATCGGGTCTGGCGTGAGGCTAGATCAAGCGAAGCTTGGCCTCACTGTTATTTCAACACTATTGATCATCACAGTGCTAGTAGGCGCCGTCTTTGTGGGGATGATGACTTCCAGCAGCTGGCTCACATCCCGGCGCGAGGAGATCGGGCTATTTCGCTGCCTCGGATGGCAGCGATCTCACATCGTTCGACTCTACATGCTGGAGTCGCTGGCCTTCGCCGCTAGATCAACTGTTGTGGGCTGCCTCCTTGGCACCGTCGTGGTAGTGACGATGGCCTTCAACGGTGGGATAGTGGATTCCCTCCTTGGGATTCAACTCAGCGTTAGTTCCCTATGGATATACGGCTGGGTTCCACTCGTACCGATGCTGCTAGTGCCATTGAGTTTTCTACTTGGAACAGCCAGGCAGGCCCACAGATTACTGCGGGTGGACACCGACACCCTGTTGCGAGATATCTAATCGATATCCAGCCCCACGCACATGAATACGGCGCCCACACCACGAGGATGTGGGCGCCGCAGATTGCGGGTCAGCGGATTACTGCCGCCAAGCCCATCTCTGAGTCACTGGCCAACAGCGGATGCGAGGGCACCACGCGCGCCAGGCAGCCGATCTGTCCGGCATAGCGGGTGTAGACCTCACCGACGAAGCGGGTCACACCATCTTGCTCACTGACCGGCACGGTGGCGTATTTGCGAATGTTGTGCAATCCATCCTCGTCGTCGGCGTCACCGAAGATCAGCTGCACGCACACATCTTCTGGACGCAGATTTCCGAGCCGAACATCGATCGTGGGCCTGAGCATGGTGCCGGTTTCCAACAACCCGGTCACACCAGTATCGAGACCAACCACCGAGACGGTGTGCCATTCCCGGCGCACCCGCTCCTTCCACTGTGCCAACTCTTCAGCCACATCCTTGCTACTGCGAGCTGCCAGGGACTTAGCTGCCGGGGTGTAGTAGTCGGTGACATAGTCACGCACCATGCGGGAGGCCAAAATCTCGGGGCCGAGATCCGAGATACAGTCACGCATCATCTGCAGCCATTGCGTGGGGTTACCGTTGGCATCGAGGGTGTAGAACCTTGGGATGATCTCATTCTCGATGATCGAGTACAAGAACTCTGCCTCGGCTGCGTCCCGCTCTGCTTGATCGGAAATACCTTCCGCTGAGGGGATCTCCCATCCGAAGGCGGGGTTGTACAGCTCATCCCACCAGCCATCCCGGATGGACAGGTTTGCAGCGCCATTGAGGGCGGCCTTCATACCTGAGGTGCCGCAGGCCTCGTAAGGACGCAGCGGGTTGTTGACCCACACGTCACAGCCCGGGTACAGCGGGCGAGCCAAAGACATATCGTAATCTGGCAGGAACACCAGTTTGCCGCGCACATCGGGCTGGTCAGAGAACTGCACCATCTGCTGGATCAACGATTTGCCGATGTTGTCAGCCGGGTGGGCCTTACCAGCGATCACGATCTGGATGGGCGTGGTTGGATGGTTCAGCAGAGCCTTGAGCCGCTCAGGATCCGACAGCATCAGGGTCAGTCGTTTGTAGGAGGCACCACGACGGGCAAATCCAAGGGTCAGCACCCGAGGGTTCAACGCCTCCGAGGTCCAATCGGCGGGAATTCCACGGCTGCGGCAGGACTCCGCTAGCCGCTGCCGGGCCATCTGCACCATCGAGGAGCGCAGTTGACGTTTCAGCGCCCACAGGGTGTCATCATCGACCCGTTGGATCGCTGACCAGTCGTAGCCGTCGATAACAGTGCTGGAATCGTCCGTGTGAGCCTTGAGGATTTCCAGGAGCTCGGGGTGAATCCAGGTGCGATGATGAACCCCGTTGGTGACTGATCCGATCGGCACCTCGGTGGTGTCGAATTCGGGCCACAGCCCGTTGAACATATCTCGGGAGACTTCGCCATGGAGCTTGGACACCCCATTGGCACGCTGCCCCAACCGCAGGCCCAGCACCGCCATGTTGTAACGGTGGGGGTCACCGCCCTCGTAGGTTTCGGCCCCGAAGGACATGATGGCATCCAGCGGCAGTCCCTCGTCGAAGTTGGCGAATTCTTGCTCAATGAGATGCCGGTCAAAGCGGTCAATGCCGGCTGGTACGGGGGTGTGGGTGGTGAAGACGGTGCCAGCCCGGGTGAGTTCGATGGCGGTGGGCAGATCGTAACCCGCGGCACGGTACTCACGGATCCGTTCAAAGCCGAGGAAACCGGCATGCCCCTCGTTGCAGTGGTAGACATCGGGCTGCGGAATCCCCTTAATCTCGCAGTACCGCCGAAGCGCCCGGACACCACCGATTCCCAACACCACTTCCTGGGCTAGACGGTGCTCTGTTCCACCGCCATAGAGCCGGTCAGTGATGTTGCGTGCCTCAGGATCATTGTCGTCGCGGTCAGTGTCGAGCATCAGCAACGGAATGCGGCCCACAGATGCAACCCAGATTGAGGCGAAAACATCACGCCCCCCAACCTTGACGCAGATCTCTTGGGGGTTACCGGCATCATCAACGAGCCTTGCCACGGGTAGTTCGTTGGAGGACAGCACCGGGTAACGCTCTTGCTGCCAACCAGCCGAGTTCAGCGACTGCCGGAAGTAGCCACACCGGTACAGCAGACCAACACCGATCAGTGGCAACCCGAGGTCGGAGGCAGCTTTGAGATGATCACCAGCCAAGATACCCAGGCCACCTGAGTACTGCGGCAGCACCTGGGTCACACCAAACTCAGCGGAGAAATAGCCGATGCCCTTTGGCGCATCGACGTTGTCTGCCGCGTATCGCTGGAACCACAAATCGGCAGACAGGTAGTTTGTCAGGTCATCGTGGAGAAGCCCCACGTTACGAACGAAGACTTGGTCGGACGCTAGCTGGTGGACGCGTTCGCTGCTGACAGCGGACAGCAGCTTCACAGGATCCTCGCCCACCTCTTCCCACAGCTTCGGGTCGATAGCCCGGAATAGGTCCTGGGTCTCCTGGTGCCACGACCAGCGCAGGTTCTTGGCCAACGCGTCGAGCTTGGAGATTCTCTCAGGCAGTACGGGATGAACGGTAAATCGTCGGTATGCACGCACGGGTACAAACTACATTGCGTTGAACTTGCAAGCGAAACTAACCCGCGCGGCAAAGAAATAGGATTAGGCTGGGCTGCGTGAACGAGCCAAGGCACATTCGATCTCATCTGCGACGTACCGAAGGCGGCTTCGGCCGGATTCCCGTTACTGGCGTCTCCCCTGTCATCGCTGGCGGCGCCTATCCGGTCAAGGCAGTAGCCCATGAGCGGCTGCTCATCAGCGCCAATGTCTTCCGTGAGGGCCATGACGCGGTTAACGCCTCAGTAATCTTGACCGCACCCCATGGCACCCAACGCCGAATCGACATGCAGCAGGTCGAGCCGAAGGGACTCGACATCTGGCAGGCCTATGTTCGGATGGCCACCGAAGGGGATTGGACATACCGAGTCGAGGGCTGGTCGGATCCGTGGGGTACCTGGCATCACCACGCGGTGGCGAAACTGCCGTTGGGCATGGATGTGGAGTTGCTGTGCATGGAGGGCCGCGACCTGCTCCACAGAGCCGCCCAATCTGCTGAGCAATCTCGAATGATGGCTCCTGCCCATCTGCTGCATGCCGCAGTCGAGACGTTGACCCCCGAGACCCCCGTTGAAGAGATCCTCGACCTGATCAACTCCCGGCCCATCGCTCGAGCCATGGCCCGGTTTGGTCCTCGGGAATGCATCTCCGCAACCCCCGAGTATCCCGTGAGAGTCGAGCGACGCCGAGCGCTGTATTCGTCATGGTATGAATTCTTCCCCCGCTCCCAGGGGGCTTGGCGAGACCACGAGGGTCACTGGCATTCAGGTGATTTCGATTCCTCCCATGAGCGACTCGAAGCAGCAGCTGCCATGGGCTTCAACGTCGTCTATCTGCCTCCAATCCATCCGATCGGGTCGGCCTTCAAGAAGGGTAAGAACAATTCCCTGGAAGCTACCGCCGAGGATCCCGGCTCACCGTGGGCCATTGGCTCAGCAGCTGGTGGCCATGACGCGATTCATCCAGATCTTGGAGACATCGAATCCTTCGAACGTTTCGTCGCCAAGGCCAAATCCCTCGGTTTGGAGGTTGCCCTCGACCTAGCCCTTCAAGCCTCCCCCGATCATCCCTGGGTCACCGAACATCCTGAATGGTTCACCACACGCCTTGATGGCACCATCGCTTACGCGGAGAACCCCCCTAAGAAGTACCAAGACATCTACCCACTCAATTTCGACAACGACCCCGTTGGCCTCTATGAAGAGGTGTTGCGGATCGTACGGTTGTGGATTGACCGGGGGGTGACCATCTTTAGGGTGGATAACCCTCACACCAAACCTGTGGAGTTCTGGGACTGGCTGCTGGAACGGGTCTACGAAACTAACCCGGAGGTGCTGTTCCTAGCCGAGGCCTTCACCAAGCCCCAGATGATGGCAGCCCTTGGCAAAGTTGGTTTCCAACAGTCCTACACCTACTTCACCTGGCGTGTCACCAAATGGGAGTTGACCGAGTATCTGAAGGAACTCAGCACCGAGATGGCCGCGTATTATCGGCCCAATTTCTTCGTCAACACGCCAGACATCAATCCCTTCCATCTGCAGACAGGCAATCCTGCGATCTTCGCGATCCGCGCGATCCTGGCAGCGACGTTGTCCCCGACCTGGGGGGTCTACTCTGGTTTCGAGCTATTTGAGCATGAGTGCTTGGCTCCGGGCCGCGAGGAATACCTAGACTCCGAAAAATACGAGTACCGTCCTCGTGATTACAACGCCCAGCCCAACCTCAACCTGCTCCTGGGACAACTCAACGGCATCAGAGACAAGCATCCCGCTTTACAGCAGCTCCGCGATATCCACTTCCATGAAGCCCCCCACGACTCGGTGATCGTCTATTCCAAGCACGACGGCGAGGACATCATCTTGGTGGTGTGCTCCTTGGATCCTGACAACACTGTGGAATCTGAGGTCTTCCTCGATATGAGCGCCTTGGGTCTTCCTGTGGGATCTCGGGTCGCAGTGCACGACGAATTGACCGGCGAGGACTATATCTGGAGCGACCACAACTACATCCGGCTATATCCCAGCAAACCAGCTCACATCTTCCACGTCACCGCCTTCTAGTGTCGTGTCTAAGCTCCGTGAAGCCCTGTGGGAGTACGCGCGATCATCGCGCTGGTTCCAGGGGCATCACGGTGCGCAACCTGTCGATCTGATGCTGTCCCCGTGGTGGCAACCGCCCGCGGGGCAGACACCAGGTCTGCGAAGTGCGTTACTGACAGTCAGCGATCGCCGCAGCCAGACCGAGCACTACCACATCCCATTGGCCTGCTACCGTCCAAAAACCGGTAAGGAAGCTATAGCCATGGTGACCTGGCAGCACCAACCATGGCTGATTGTCGATGCTGCCGATGACGCTGGTGGACAGCAGGCCATCCTCGCCTGTCTGCGGGATGAGGTCCCCGGATTCCGGCGATACGTCGGCGTCGCTGATTCCTTGACCTCAAAAAGATTTCCTGGGGAGCAGACCAACACCTCAGTATTCTTCAGTCACGACGATCAGCCTGAGCTGATCATCAAGATTTTTCGGCGAGTGGAGGCTGGAGTCAACCCTGATATTGAGATCCATCAAGCCCTGGCTGGATCTGACACTGTGGCGCAGCTGCGTGGGGTGTGGTCCTGGCAGGATTTTCATCTTGGTATCGCGGTGGCTGCCTTAGCGGGCGCCCGAGATGGCTTCGTGATGGCGCGCGAGGCTGCTGTTAACAGCCGGAGCTTTTCCCAGCAGGCCGCTGCTTTAGGGGCCCGACTCGCTGAAGCTCACCGGCTGCTGGCCTGTCGACTGGAAACAGGCTATGACAGCGGATCCGAGCTATCAGCGCGGCTCCTCCAGCGCTTCGAGATGGCGGCCCGGCAGGTACCTCAATTGGTCCAGTTTCTCCCCCAAGCCGCCGCGATCTTCGATGCCCTACCTGCCGGGCGACTACCCATCCAACGCATTCACGGCGACTGCCACCTAGGCCAGGCACTGTTCACCAACCGGGGGTGGTGCTTAGTGGATTTCGAAGGGGAACCCCTGAAACCCTTAGCTGAGCGACGGCAGTTAGATTCCCCGTGGCGCGATGTCGCAGGCATGCTGCGTTCCTTCCATTACGCAACTTATCTCGGCAAGGCTCCTAGGCAGTGGCTCGATGAGTCTCGGCAGGCCTTCCTCAGTGGCTATGGCCTCACCGACGAGACAGCCCTGCAGGTAGTTCAGGCCTTCGAAGTCGATAAGGCTGGCTATGAAGCCTGGTATGAATCACAGAACCGTCCCGCATTTGTCTCAGTGCCGGTAGATTATCTCTCAGGCATCAACAGTTGAGGAGCTGACAATGGCGCATGATCCCTTTGGTGGGTTGACCGGATGGGACTTGGAGGGTTTCCATCAAGGAGGTGACACCGAACTGTGGCGGCGACTCGGCTCGTTTACGTGCACCGTCGACGATGACGAACGCGGCCCCATCCAAGGTGTGCGGTTCGCGGTGTGGGCGCCGAATGCCCAAGCCGTGCAGGTGATTGGTGACTTCAACTGGTGGACCGGTGATCCCATGCAGTTGGTACCAGGTTCGGGGGTGTGGGCTACCTTCATTGAGGGACTCGGCGAAGGCACCCTCTACAAGTTCCGTATCCAGGGGCCAGACGGCATCTGGCGGGAGAAGGTCGACCCGATGGCCCGCTTCGCGGAGCAGGCGCCAGCGAATGCCTCTATCGTCTACGAATCCAAGTACATCTGGTCCGACGATGAGTGGATGGCTCGGCGTGCTGCCTCCCAGCCACACAAGGAACCCATGAGTGTCTACGAGGTTCATCTCGGCGGGTGGCGTCGCGGTAAGAGCTACCTGGATCTGGCTGAGGAGCTGGTCTCCTATGTGAAGTGGCAGGGATATACCCACGTCGAATTGATGCCGCTGGCGGAGCATCCCTTCGAGCCGAGCTGGGGCTATCAGGTCACCGGCTATTTCTCCCCCACCAGTCGGTTCGGCAAGCCCGATGATCTGCGTTACCTCATTGATCGACTACACCAGGCCGGGATCGGCGTCATCATGGACTGGGTGCCTGGCCATTTCCCCAAGGACGACTGGGGGCTGGGACGGTTCGACGGTACGGCCTTGTATGAGCACGCCGATCCACGTCAAGGCGAGCACATGGATTGGGGCACCTATATCTTCAACTACGGTCGCAACGAGGTGAAGAGCTTCCTGGTCTCCAATGCGTTGTATTGGCTCTCCGAGTTCCATGTCGATGGGCTTCGCGTCGATGCGGTGGCCTCCATGCTGTATCTGGACTATTCCCGCGACGACGGCCAGTGGGTCCCCAACCAGTACGGCGGCCGGGAGAATCTGGAGGCCATCGATTTCCTCCGCTATGTCAACCGGCACCTGTATGAGCGCCACCCTGGGGTCATGATGATTGCCGAGGAGTCCACTAGCTTCCCAGGGGTGACCAAGCCGGTAGATCAGGGCGGCCTTGGCTTCGGTTTCAAGTGGAATATGGGCTGGATGAACGATTCGCTGCGGTATCTGGCCCTGGATCCGGTCTATCGCCAATATGAGCACAACTTACTGACCTTCGCGATGGTGTATGCCTATTCGGAGAACTTCATCCTGCCGATCAGCCATGATGAAGTCGTCCACGGTAAAGGCTCCATGATCAACAAGGTGCCTCAAGACGACTGGCGTAAATTCGCGACCCTGCGGGCTTTCTACTCCTATATGTGGGGATTCCCTGGCAAACAGCTGGTGTTCATGGGCTCTGAGTTCGGGCAGCGTCCCGAATTCAATGAATCCACCAGCCTGGAGTGGTGGGTCTCTGAGCTGTGGGGGCACGGCGGATTGCAGCGCCTTTTCCGCGATCTCAACGCCATTTACCGCGCCAATCCGGCACTCTATGAATTGGACAACCAGCCCGAAGGATTCACCTGGATCAACGCAGACGATGCTGGGCATAACACGCTCAGCTGGGTCCGCAAAGACACCAACGGCAATTTCGTGGCCTGCTTGACCAACTTCTCCCCCGAACCGATTCGGGATTACAGCATCGGGCTGCCCGTTGACGGCGAGTGGGAAGAGATACTCAACACCGATGCTGAGGTCTATGACGGCTCCGGAGAGTTTGGCAACCTCGGGGTGGTCACTGCCTATGCAGAACCTTGGGGACACTTCCCCGCCAGTGCACGGGTCACCATTCCACCGCTAGGTACGGTGTGGTTGCGCCGTAACGTCAACTGATGTTTCGCGGTGGGGCCGACGCCTTGGTAGCGACGGCCCCCCACCGCTGAGGTCATTGACGACCCATGATCAGGAGTTTCCTGCCCGCCATGATCTTTGTAACCGCCGTCGTTGACAAGAGTTCCTTGCAGTCAAGACCTTTCAGCGGTTTCCCTCCCGCTGAATCCGCAGATCAGGGCGAAAGCGAACGGGCGCTTAGCCTTTCCCCGGTTTTCCTCCGGCTAAATCCCGCATTTCACGCCCGCTGATAGCGTTCCTATGACCCTCCCCTGACAACAGCAAATAACCCCCTCGGATAACTAGGCCATTGTGGTCCCATCGGGCAAGAGGATGCCGCCATCATCGGCGCTCGGGTCGAAGAGACCCACCTGGTGCTTTTGGGCCAAGTACAACATGGTGGCTTGGGCCTCTAGCGCCAGTGGCCAGGCAAATTCAGCATAGATAATGTCTCGGCCGATCAAGTAGTCAGCCATACGCTCCTCTAAATCGGGATTCTCAGCCAGTGCGTCGTCGTCTGGAGCAAATTCCCCATTGAGAGGCGGGAAGATATCCTTCATCTCCATGAACCAATTCCGCAAGGCCGGGGAAGCTACGTCGACGATCGCACAGTTGTGAGCCGCAGCCCACTCCACTTGCCGCAAGTGCCACGTCATGAATTCCTTCTGTGAGGGGGGCGCATTGGCGACATCAAACACCATCAATTCGTAACTCACTATGCATATCCTTCCGGCGCTACCGTTTCGGCTGTGCCCCACCGCCGTCATTCTGCCAGCGGCTGGGCCAGGACCTCGACTAGCAGCCTGCCAGAATGCCAGCCACCCATCTGACGTGATCGTCGATGAGCCACTACTATGACCACCGTCGTGGTGGGATTGGAGGTTGCGACGGTGACAAAACGGGTAGTCGGCAAGGGTTCACCCAGGTGGCTAACCGCTCAGTCGGAGTTGCCGCCTTGGGCAGCGGCGGCCGCGCAGGCGATAGGGTTTGACCGATGACCCCGGCAACGCGCACCACCCGCCTAGCCACACTGGCGCTGATCGGAATCACCGCGATTTGGGGCTCAACGTTCTTCGTCATCAAAGACGCCGTTAGCGCCATCGACCCGGTGGACTTCCTCGCGGTCCGGTTCACCATCGCCGCAGTCACCGCTGTGGCCTTCTGCTGGCATCGACTGCGGCGCCTCACCCGTCGCCAGTGGGCCGTAGGCCTGGCGCTGGGAACGGTCTTCGCCGCTGCCCAGATCACCCAAACAGTCGGCCTGCTATACACCTCCGCCTCGGTGTCTGGGTTCATCACCGGCACCTACGTGATCTTGACCCCGCTGATCCTGTGGCTCGGGTTCGGTGCCCGACTACGTCCGGCGACCTGGGTGGCGGTGACGCTGGCCATCGCCGGGCTCGCGGTCCTTGGCCTCAACGGGTTTGACGGCAACGGTCTGGGTGAGGCGTTGACCCTGACCTGCGCGGTGCTGTTCTCGCTGCATATCATCCTGCTGGATCGGTGGGCCCAGTCCGCCGACGCGCTGTCGCTGTCTGTGGTGCAGCTCATCGCGCTGGAGGTGAGGTGCCTGGCGCTGGGCGCGCCAGGAGGCTACCCGGTGCCCTCGGCGGTAAACGTGTGGGCTGCGATCGCCTACACCGCCATCGCTGCCGGGTTGGTAACGCTGCTGGCCCAGACATGGGCGCAGCAGCACGTGCCCCCAACCCGCGTCGCGCTCCTGATGACGCTGGAGCCGGTCTTCGCGTCAACCTTCGCGGTCACCCTCGGCGGAGAGGAGGCCACGCTGAGGCTGTTGCTCGGCGGCGGACTCATCGTCGCCGGAACCATCGTTGGGGTGGGCCGGGGCCAAGCGCAGCGCGAGCCCTCACCGATACCACCAAAGGCAGAGTGATCAGCGCGATCGATGGTTAGCTGGGAGCTGTTCGGGCAGGCTCCAGTTGCGAAACATGGCCTGCCTGTCCGCCCGGTTGGCTGTCCAGTCACGGCGGGATGAAGCGTCTAGGATGGGCGTTTAGGCCGTAGCTGAAGTCTTGGTGATCGCCGTTGGGATTCTGTTCGATCCGGATTCGTTTGAACCCAACTGCTTCAACAGCGTCGGGCCGTGCGGGCAACGGCATCCCCAGGGGCAGGGAGAGACAGCGGTCACCGTGCCCCCTGGGTACATGACCACGCTATCCGGGCGCCACGGTCTCGGTGCGGATGGCGATCTGGGCGATGGCCGCGATGGGATGTCGCCGCAGCCGGCGCAGCCGTGCCCGCCACTCCTCTGGCCACCCGAGCCAGTGCCCGTGCTGCGTTACCACCGCCAGCCCCACCGCCGCGGCACCCGCGTCTCCGCCGAGCAACTCATCGACGTCGTCGGCCCGCAGCACCTGGGGCAGCTGGTTATCATCGGCCGCGCGCCCCAAGGCCCGCCACACCGCGTCGTACAGCAGCTGAACCTGGCTGAGATCGCCTAGCGTCCCCGCCACCGCGACAAGATCAGGCAGCGGGTTGGCCCAGTCCACCGCCTCCAACAGCACCTCCCACGTGTGATGGACGATGTCCGGCGCCACCCCCAGCACCTCTGCCAGGGCATGGAGACGCTCCCGATGCCAGCGGCCCTCGGCCCACGAGTCAGGAAACAGCAGACCGACCAACAGCGCCAGTCGACGAGCGTGGGGTCGGTCCAGCGCCTCCTCGGCGTCGGGCTCCTCCGGGCTTCGGGAACGACGCAACAGTTCGCCGCACACCTCCAGCACGACAGACCAGTCGCGGCTGGCCAGCGCACTTTCGGACAGAACTATCGCGGCCCCGTTGCCCGCAGCGGTCAGGTCGTCGAGCGTCGTGGCTCGGAAGTCGACGGGATCGACGTGGCGTGCCCAGGCCGTCAGGTGTCCGAGCACCTCCGGTTCCGGGCTAGCCCCGACGATGAGCCGGGTATACCGGGCACGATGCCTTGCGGCTAGTTGCCCTGGCGCGGTCCGCGCCAGCGCGATGGCCTCATCGCGGCCGCCGCGCGCCAGTTGACCCAACACCTCCCAGGCCCGCTCGTCGTCGAGGTATTCCAACAGGGTCCGGCCGGCGGCGATCCGCACGTCCAGGTTCTGCGCATGGTCCAGTCCGGCCGCCGACACGACGGATAGCGCCTCGGGGACCCGCAGCAGACCCAGCAGCCGCAGCGCCTCCTTCTTCGCCGTGATCTTCGCGGGCCGCGTCA
>JBHAEB010000061.1:0-3168 GCA_041855345.1 Arachnia sp.
CACCGGGCGCCTGCGTTGGCTGATCGGGACCATCCCTGATGATCGGCCCACCCCGGACCCGGCCGGTCGTGCGGGGTCGGCGCGTGGTCCGTTTGGACTGCACAAAGGATGCCACGCCGAGCAAGCTCACCTCGGGGCATGGCATAGATGTACTGGTAAATCACCCTCGCCAGAGACGGTGCGGCCGCGTGCGTCGGGACAGTGTTCACCATGGGTTCAACACTGGGGTCTGCGGCTTCCAGGCGCAAGCATCCCGCGATCTCATTGGGCGTCCACGACGCCGCCACAGCCGTGGTCTATCCGCGCCTGGAGCACAGGATCGGCCGCGACCTTCCGCTGCTGCGGACGCTGCCTGCGACGCTGCGCTGCCACGTCCGCAGTCACGGCCTGGTAGCCGCGGGTCTTCGTCGAGTTCCGCCGCAACTCCCGGGAGATCACCGACGGGCAACGCCCCAGATGAACCGCGATCCTACGCACTGGCCAACCAGCCTTCAACGCTGTCGCTATCTCCGACCGATCCGAAAACGTCAATCTCCGCCACACCATCCAGACCTCCAAGCCCAAACCCCCACCAACAGGGATGCTGCTACGACGCTATGACACCACCCGTCAGATCGAGGGGGTCCTGAAAGCCCACCCTGCTACATGACCCGTGTGATGAGCCAGCATTTTGAGATGCACCGTCATACCGTGCTGCGATAGGCGAGATCTTCCGATGATGGCCTGACCAGGCTGCCCATGGAAACCTAGTTGCCCGGACATCGTTCAAAGACAAGGGTTACTGGGAGCAAGCGGCTAGCGGCGTCAGGGTTACGGCTGGATTGGGCTGGAATCCTTTTTCTGAGCACGAATCGCCCATCCCGCGTTAGGAACTCTGTAATCTCGTTCGGAGTCCAGACTCGCTCGCGAACAACGGCGGTGGCAGCTACGACATGCGTTTGCTCTGTCTGGATGAAGCAGATGGTTCTGCAAAGAGTTCGGCTCTCCGGGTTGTACTCGTTCGACTTGATCGCGACCAGGGTGTTTGCTGGGTCATTAGTGAGGCACTCTAGGGCGCTGCCATCGCGAAGTTGGTCGAACTGCTCTACAGCGGTGTCATCGACCACCGAGACGAGCAACCTGCCATTTGCCTCGACGCACGACGCGAAGTGGTTAATGAGCGCGTCAAGGTCCTCGGCTCCTGTGAAGCGGTTGATAGCGCAGCCCGCGATTAGGGCTACATCCACCCCGTGAGAGCCTACCTCTGAGTTGCGGAAGTCTGCCTGGATTAGCTCCGCCCGGCTCTCAAAACCCAGCTTACGTGCCCGGTTCTTCGCCCGCGCGAGCGCGGGCTTCGAGACGTCAATTCCGCGGTACTCCATTGTTGGATAGCGCGTCAGCAGGTCTCTCATTAGCTGTCCGCTACCCGCCCCGATCTCGTACACGGTGCTGGCGCCCTCGATTTCCTCCAGGATGGCGGGCGTGTCTAAGCGCTCGCCTGCAAACTTGGCCTCCTGGTGAGCCTCGTAGGCGTCGCACAGCTCATCCTCGTAGTACCGTGCAATCTTGCGCGCCCTCACGCCCGGTTGGGCGAGGAAGTGGCGCACCATAGGAGGCAGGCTGTCGTCGCCCGCGGTGCCCTGGATTAGCTTCTTGTGCCACGAGATTCCAAGTCCGCCTTGGTCGGGGTTCTCCCGGGTCAGCGGCCACCAGCCGCAACTGCTGAGCAGATGAGAGGCGATCGGATCTCCGCTGGGCACATTGTCGATTCTGAGCTGGTTCACCCCGGAGTCCAAGGCGATTTCTTCCACATGCTTCAGCGCCTGTCGCCCGGCACCCTTTCCTCGCTGGGAAGGGTGGACGTAGAGGAGCGCAATGGCGAGCGCTTCCTGCTCGGGGAAATGGAGCAGGAGGTCGATCAGTGCACCCAGCTTGCCACTTTGGGAGAATGCTCCTATGAACCGTTTCTCGGCCCCTGGGTATTGCAGCCCTTCGTAGAACTGGCCCTGGGTGTCTCCGCCAGCGGCAGGCAGCCCCGTCGTCATGATCATGTAGTCATCTGCCGTTGCCAAAAGGCTCTCGATGGCGGGGCCTTCCTCCGGGCCGACCTCACGGAACATCCAACTCATCTAGACCTCCTCATCTAGACCTCGCATGCTCGTTCCAGAGTGTAGCCACCTCCACCGAATCACTCAGCTGGTCGGTCAGATCGACGGCGGTAGTGTTCAGTGCCGAGCCTTAGAAGCTCTCCACTACCGATCGCCGCCTAGCCCCACTCCATCATGGAACGCTCGCCAGGCAAGACGCACTTTCAATACGATCACCACCCAAGAGCGACCCAATACCCGGATTGAATCCCTGGCGCACGTAGCACCCCGCGGACCACCCATTCACACTGAAGGGTCCAAACAGAGGCGCCTCCGCCGTGACAACTACACCCCCCATCGATTCCGACCAGTAAGCGGTGGGCCATTCGTCACCGACTACCCGTTCCTGGACCACGTAGCCACCATCCAAAGCCGCTTGCTCCAAAGCGTCTCGCCATTCCTGCACGGACATCGTCGCACCCAGAATCACCCCCCGAGAGCCAGCCCCTCTAGCAGGCTTCAATACAGCCACTGATTGGTTCCGTTCCGCCCAAACCAAGGGTTCAATCGGGATCCCGTCCCAGAACACCCACTCATCCCGCAATCTTGCAGTCCGGGGAATCAGCTTAAACCAAGCCCGCTCGGACGCCGACAAGGCTTGACTGCATCGAAGATCGGCTAACAAGAACTTACTTGTAAACACCTCATACGACGCGCCTCCTAGAACTGTCACATTCTCGGCCGCCTTGAGGCTCTCAGCAAACCCCGGCATCCTACGCTCGAACTTTGACCCAATCAGAAAATACCGCACAACCACGTTGTAGGGACCCTTTGGCCCGACAAGAACTCCCCCTTCGACAGCAGCCTCCTCAACCGGAACGAAGTCGCAACTGATCCCTAAGGTGCGATAGACAGCCTCCTCTATCTCGAAAACGCGTGTGCTTCCTTCATCTCCTTCTCCCGCGAAGCCCAGAATCGCCACGCGATCCCCGGACCTGCACACGCGACGCACCCATCGAGCGCGTTCCATTATCAGGCGGCCGACATTGAGCGAATCGAACCCAAACCAACCCTTAGAGCCATCCGAATAAACACGGGCAAG
>JBHAEB010000062.1:0-12222 GCA_041855345.1 Arachnia sp.
CAACCGCACCCATGTCGATGCCCAACTCAAGGGAGCTGGTAGCCACCACGGCGCGGAGCTGCCCGGATTTCAGCCCCTCCTCGATCTCGGAGCGCACCTGGGGGCTGACGGAACCATGGTGGGCGCGGGCGATATCACTGTCGCCGCCTCGCTCGGCCCAGAGCTCGTTGAGCTGTGCGGTGAGCTTCTCGGCCGCTCGTCGAGAATTGGTGAACACCAGGGTGGAGCGGGCCCGGCAGATGCCCTCCAGGATCTCACGCTCCAGCGTCGGCCATGGGTCTTCCAGCGGGGGAGTGGCTACGGCGACGTCCCACTGCTTCGACGCGGGCGGGGCGACGACGGTAACCTCGCGGTCTCCGCCGAGGAACCGCGCCACCTGGTCGATAGGGCGTACGGTGGCCGACAGAGCGATGCGTTGCACGTCGCGTCCGGTGGTCAGATCGAGACGCTCCAGGGACAGTGCCTGGTGGGTGCCGCGCTTGGTGCCCGCGATGGCATGAATCTCGTCAACGATAACGGTTTCGACATCGCGTAGGGTGTCCCGGGCTCCGGAAGTGAGCATCAGATACAGCGACTCCGGTGTGGTGATCAAGATATCCGGGGGCTGGCGGCGCAGCCGGGCGCGTTGTGACGCCGTCGTATCGCCGGAGCGCACACCAACGGTGAGATGCTCGGCTCCGATCCCCGCCAGTGGCGCACGGAGGTTTCGTTCCACGTCGGCACCGAGGGCTTTGAGCGGCGAGACGTAGACCACCCGGGTCCCAGCCCCGGCCTGCCGTGGCCGTCGCAGCAGGCCGTCGAGGGCCCACAGGAATGCCGCGAGGGTCTTGCCCGACCCGGTGGGGGCTACCACGAGAGTGTGACCGCCGTCGGCAATGGCCCGCCACGCTTCGGCTTGGACGGTGGTGGGCTGCCCGAAGGTTTTGGTGAACCAGGTGCGGGTCGAGGCAGAGAAGCGTGTCAAGGCCATAGGGGAAGTCTGTCAGGTTGGTCCGACACTTCCGTCCGGGCTTAGACCAGGCTGGGGAAAATCCCTTCGAGATGGCAGGCCTGTAGCCGAAGTCGGCGTCTCGATGTTGGGGTGGTGATCGTTAATGAACAGAGTCTTTTCGCCCGACACACCGAGATCCTGCTTGGCTCGGGCGCGGAACTCCTACACGGGGGATCGCGCTGGCGTCGAGAAATGACGCCGCTGAGCCAGGCGCCTCGGTGGACTCAAGATCCCCGAGACCAAGCACCAAGATCGCCGGTATACGCCGTGAGGACTGGGTTATCTCGAGGACTACTCGTGGGAAGGCACCGGAGCATGAGGTATCCAGGTCAGTAAGCAATGCGAGGGGGACCGGCATGCTTCGTCGGGCTGTGAGTCTCAGAGGGAAAGGTGATTTTCCGTAGGCTAGCGACGAGGACGTTCTGAAACGATATGGGGAGCAGATGACGGGTCGATGGGCACCACGCTCGGTTCTCGCCGCCAAACGAGCGGCAGAGGTGTCCTCCATCCCCACCCGTGAGAACCTGACAACGTCGGTGGCGTCCCCGAGTGATGTTGAGTACCGCAGGCTTTTCAGAACCAGACTCCAGTGGGGGATGCTCGTTTCGTCGACCAGCCAGACTCAGGCTCGTGGGATGGGCAGAAGGACAGTCGAAGTCTGTTCCCGGGCGAGGGGAATCAAATCAGATCCAATGCGGTGGGGGCTGCTGGCTCTGACCGGTGTTAGCGCGGATCGCAGCCGATATGCGGAATGTTGAACCGTTCCCGGGTGGCCTCATAGAGCTGCCCGCAGGTTTCGATGGCGCAGTCGACATAGTTCAGTAGTTGGGCGTCAGTGACGCCATGCTCCAGGGCGACCACCAAATCGGCATTGAGACGCAGGGTGCCGTTGTCATCGAAGCTGTGGTAGGCCTTGGGCCAGATGGTGTCGCGATGCCAATCCTCAATGAAAACGAGGAACTCGTCCAATACTTCGAGAGGGATGTGTTCGCGCATCTGGGAGGCGATGTGCAAGATTTGCTCGTTTTCGCCCCGCAACAGGAAGTAAAAGACGCTGTGGTCCCACCTGCCACCCAGGTCTCCGCCGTCATCGATACCGTAGTGGAAACCCTGCCGGTCAAAGACGTCGATCAGCCGCTGTTGGCTGAGAGGACGGACCGTATCGGGAGCTGAGCTGTCGGGGGTAGGGGTGCTCACGGTGATCCTCTCTTAGGAGCGCAGAGCTTCAGTCAGAGTGTCGAAGAACTGATTGGAGGTGCTGAGCGCGCACGAAATATGATCCATGAGTTGGTCATCGGTAACGCCGCGGTCATGGGCGAGACTGACTTCGGTGAACACCCTCATCCGGCCCCCATCGTCGATGCGGTGGTAGCACTTTGGCCAGAGCTTGTCGCGATGCCAGTCGACGATATGGGCGCGCACCAGGCTCAGTTGATCCATGGTCAGTGGCGTGTGGTAGCGCCCGGTGATGATCAGGACTTCTTTGCTGTCGCCTCGCAACATGAAAGAGAAGGTGTTGTCACACCATTGGCCGCCGAGATCACCGTCGTTGTCGAGCCAGTAGTACCACGAGTTGCTCTTTAACAGCTCCTCGATCCGGTCCCGAGTCACCGCGGTGGGTTGCATACTCCTCCTCCTAGTTGCGGGGCCAATCTAACAGGCGTGGATGGTCGCCCAGTAGAAATGACGGTGAGTCTTGGCGAGGCAGCGACTGAGCCTTAGCCAGGGATAACGGCACTTAATGCAAGTTGGTTCCACCCACCTCAGCCCCATCGGTGGACCAGTTGATGTGGAAACTGCCAGGAGCATCGATGCGCTGGTAGGTGTGGGCACCGAAGTAGTCACGCAGCCCCTGGGTCAGGGCCGCGTTCAGGCGCGGAGCCCGGGCCTGGTCGTAGTGGGCCAGGGCGGCCGCGAATCCCGGGACGGGGACACCGGCTTTGACCGCATCGGCCACGACGCTGCGCCAGCCAGCCTGAGCCTGGGTCAATCCCGCGACGATGGACGGCGCTTCCAACAAGGTGGTCAACGAGTTGGCGGCGTACTCATTGCGAATACGTTCCAGCAGCTTGGCGCGGATGATGCACCCGTCACGCCAGATCTTGGCAACCTCACCGATGTTGATATTCCAGCCGTAGTGGGCAGCGGCCATGCGGATTTCGTCTAAGCCCTGCGCGTAAGCGACCACCTTGCTCGCCCACAGCGCTTGGCGGACCTGTTCGACGAAGCCATCGCGATCCGCCACCTCGATCCGCCGATCTGGGCCGCTCAATGCCTTCTGTGCCGCGGCTCGCAGCCCCGGTGCCGAGGAGATGGCCCTGGCGAAGACTGACTCGGCGATGGTGTTGATCGGGGTGCCCAATTCCAGTGCCGACTGCACCGCCCAGGTGCCAGTGCCTTTCATTCCCGCAGCATCGTGGATCTTCTCGACCAACGGCTCCTCGGAGCGTGGGTCGGTCTTGCGAAGCACCTCCGCGGTGATCTCGATCAGGTAGGAGTCCAGGTCGCCGGTATTCCAGGCGGCGAAGATATCGGCCATCTCCGGGTAACTGAAGCCGGTTGCCTTCAGTAACTCATAAGCCTCACCGATGAACTGCATATCGGCGTATTCGATGCCGTTGTGGACCATCTTGACGAAGTGGCCTGCGCCGTCAGTGCCGATATAGGTGCAGCATGGCTCACCGTCGACCTGAGCGGCGATGGACTCCAAGATCGGGCCCAGAGCAGCGTAGGACTCAGCGGAGCCTCCCGGCATGATGGATGGTCCCTCAAGGGCTCCGACCTCGCCTCCGGAGATGCCAGCCCCCACGAAATGAAGGCCGTGCTCGCGCAACATGGCTTCACGACGCCGGGTGTCCTCGAAATAGGAGTTACCGCCATCGACCACGATATCTCCGGTCTCCAGCAGCGGAACCAAGGCATCGATCGTGGCGTCGGTGGCGGTGCCTGCCTTGACCATCAAGATGATGCGACGGGGACGCTCCAAGCTGGCTACGAGATCAGCAAGCTCATAGTGGGGGAGGAACTCGCCTTCCTGGGAATGGGCGGCCATGAGGGCTTCGGTTTTGGTGGCACTTCGGTTGTAGACCGCGACCCGGTGGCCGTGACGTGCGAGATTGCGGGCCAGGTTAGAGCCCATGACCGCCATGCCAATCACAGCTACCTGGGCAGGTTGATTCTCCACGATGTCCTCCTGATCTGTGGCTGGAACTAGCTTAGTGGAGGCTCAAGTCCGTACAAATGATCACGATTTGATTACATCATGGACAGTTTTCGCTGTAAATTTCGCCACAATCCTGCTCATTCTTTGCGCAGAATTTGTTGCCATCTCTAATGTTAGCGCTGCCAAGGAACAGCTCCTGTTCAAAGTCGACTTGGAGGGAAGACAATTTCATGCAGAAAAAGCGCTTGTTGGCTATGGCTGGGCTCATGTCTGTCGCAGCCCTGACCCTGTCCGCTTGCGGTGGCACCCCCACCCCAAGCTCGTCCCCCAGCGGACCCGTTCAGATCGAGTACCTACACCGGCTACCCGATGGCCCGGGCATGGTCCCAGTTGCGGATATCGTCGCAAAGTGGAATGCCGAGCACCCCGATATTCAGGTGACTGCCACCAAATTCCCTGGGGCATCCAATGAAATGATCACCAAGCTGGAAGCCGATGTGAATTCCGGCACAGCGCCCTGTCTAGCCCAGGTTGGCTACTCCGAGGCTCCCGAACTCTTCGTGAAGGGTCTACTTGAGGATGTCACCACGGAGGCCGAGAAATACAAGGACAACTTCACTGGTGCCTACGGCCAGATGTCTGTCGGCGGTGTGATGGTGGGTCTGCCTCAGGACACCGGGCCACTGATCTACATGTACAACGAGGCAGAGTTTGCTGCCCTGGGGATCGAGGTCCCCAAGACCTCCGAGGAACTGCTGGCTGCAGCCAAGACCGCGGCCGCTTCGGGCAAGTACATTCTCAACTTTGAGCCCGACGAGATGGCCCACTGGTTGGGTGGCCAGGCAGCCTCAGCCGGGGCTACCTGGTACTCCACCGAGGGCGACGAATGGGTGGTCAATACCGCCGATGAGAAGACCGCGCTGGTTGCCGACTTCTGGCAGCAGGTTCTTGACTCCAATGCGGCCCTTACCCACCCCCGCTGGGTCGACGCGTATAACGCCGCGCTGGTGGATGGCAGCCTCATTGGCAACATCGCTCCCGCCTGGGAGGTCGGTTTCGCCCTTGATGGTCTCGACGGCACCCCGGCCGAGGGCCAGTGGCGTGTTGCCCTACTGCCGACCTTTGGTGGCTCTCAGCTGACTGGCCCCGACGGTGGTTCCGGTGTTGCCGTGATGAAGGGCTGCGAGCACACCGAAGAGGCCATGGAGTTCAACAACTGGTTCAACACGCAGGTCGAAGACCTGACCACCCAGGGTCTACTGCCCGCAGCCAAGGGCACGGTCAAGACCCCTGAGAAGGCCCTCAAGCAGTTTGGTGGCCAGGATGTCTTCGCAGTTCTGGCTCAGGCCAATGACCAGCTCAACCCCAACTGGGGCTACATCCCCGGCTTCTCCGCCGTCGGTCCGAAGATGAATGAGAAGGCCGCTGAGGTCGTTGAGGGTAAGGCCAAGGTGGCCGATATCTTCACCGTCGCGGCAGAGACCTCGGTCCAGGTACTCACTGACGCTGGCTTGGCCGTCAAGAAGTAACCGTGACCTCCTGATGAGGCCGGGTGGGTCAACTCAAGCTCGCCCGGCCTCACCGAGGACAGCGAAAGGGTGTCATGTCCGAAACCACTATTGCCAAACGGCCCCGGATTAGCCGTCAGGCCAGGCACCAAGCCATCACCGGCTGGTTATTCGCCTTGCCCTTCATGCTGCTATTCATCGCCGTATTTCTCGCCCCCATCGCCCAGTCGGTGCGCAACGGTTTTTACCGGATGGTCTCCAGCGGCGGGCCCTATGGCAAGCTTCAGGAGACCTTCGTTGGCCTGCAGAACTTCACCGAGGTAGCTACCAATCCTCGGTTCTGGGAGGGCATGGGCAGGGTTCTGCTGTTCGGGGTCATCCAGATTCCCGTGATGATTCTCAGCGCCCTGTTTCTGGCCCTGCTGCTGGACTCCTATCTGGTGCGTCGCAAGGCTGGGTGGCGGCTGGCTTATTTCCTGCCCTTCGCGATCCCAGGGCTGGTGGCGGCCATCATGTGGGGATATCTCTATCTGCCAGAGATCTCGCCATTTGCTTCCCAGATTGGAATCGACTTCCTATCACCGCAGATCATGTTGTTCTCCATGGCTAATATGACCACCTGGACGTTCACCGGCTACAACATGTTGATCTTCTTGGCCGCCTTGCAGGCCATTCCGGGCGAGCTTTATGAAGCAGCCCGGATCGACGGCGCGTCGTCGTGGCGGATTACCACCGCTATCAAGATCCCGCTGCTTAGGGGTGCGGCGTTGCTGGCGGTACTACTGTCCATCATCGGCACAGTGCAGTTGTTCAACGAGCCGGCGGTGTTGCAGGCCTTGGCGCCCTGGATGCCCAACGACTACACCCCCATGATGATGGCCTATCACACGGCCTATTCGAATCTCACTCCTGGTGGGGCCGGCCCTGCCTCAGCGGTGTCGATTCTTATGGCGTTGGTTGCTGGTGCGCTGGCAGCCATCTACGCCCTGGTTCAACGAAAGGCTGACTGATATGGCGACCAAACTTGCCCAGACTGCCGATGGATTGGTCTACCGCCCCTCTGTCCCGGGCATGCCACCTCGCTCGATTGCGCCGTCGAAACTTGCTAGGACGCTGACTCTTATCGTCTTGACCTTCGTCGCCTGCTACTTCTTGTTGCCCATCGTGTGGTTGGTCATCGGATCGACCAAGAGCGATACGGATTTGCTGCGAACCTTCGGTTTTGCCTTTGGTGAGTTCAACTGGCCAGCCAACTGGGCCTCGTTGATGGCCTGGTCGCAGAATCTATTCCCGCGATGGGTGCTGAACTCGCTGTTCTACTCAACCACCGCAGCCACGGTTGGCACCTTGGTGTCAGTGGCCTGCGGCTACGCCATCGCCAAGTTCCAGTTCCCAGGGCGCAGGATGGTCTTGATAGTCATCATGACCGGGCTGCTCATGCCCGTGGCCTTGCTGACAGTTCCGCTCTACATCATGTTCTTGCAGCTTGGCTTGGTTGACACCATCTGGGCGGTGTTGATCCCGTCGATGGTCAGCCCCTTTGGTGTTTTTCTGGGCAATGTTTATGCAGAATCATCGGTCCCCACCGAGCTATTGGAGGCCGCCAGGATTGATGGGGCGGGGGAGGCCCGCATCTTCTTCACCATGGTTCTTCGGCTCTTGGCCCCAGCCATGGTGACCATCTTCCTATTCATCTTCGTGGCGACCTGGAACAACTTCTTGCTGCCCTTGATGATGATTCAAAATGTGGAACTGCAACCAGTGACCCAAGGCTTGTACGGGATGGCAAGCTACTTCGATCCCAATAAGGGGGCGGTGATGCTAGCCTCAGTGCTTGGCGTGTTGCCACTGATTGCCTTGTTCTTATTCCTGCAGCGGTTCTGGCAGTCCGGATTGGCCGCAGGCTCCGTCAAGGGCTGAGTTCACTAACCTGATGCCCGGAGCTGGTGGGCCAGGGTCGTCAGGCCGGCAACAGTCAGCGGACCCGAGGGGTAGCCGACGCCTTCACCGGGGTGGACTAGGTAGCGCTCCTCGACACCTAGGTCGTCGCAGGCGCGGTGAAAACCGCCAGAGACGACAGGAGCACTCGAGCGTTTGATCTCGATCGCGATGGCTGGTTGGCCGCCGCGTACAAATAACAGGTCGATCTCGTCGCCCCGTGCAGTGCGGTAGTGGTGGGGCCTCAGGTCCGCTGGTGCCGCGCTGATCAGGGTCTCGACGGCGAAGCTCTCGTAGCTGGCCCCGACGCTCGGGTGTCCCATCAGTTGGTGCGTGGTCGTGATCTCGAGCAGGGCGTGAATGAGACCAGAGTCGCGAACGTAGATTTTAGGGGCTTTGGTCAGGCGTTTCTGGGTGTTGGTTAGCCATGGTTCGCTGCGGCGCACGAGCATGAGGTCTACCAGTAGATCGACGTAGCGGTCCACGGTTTGGCCGCTGACCCCCAGCGATGTTGCGAGTCGGCTGGCGTTGAATAGCCCGCCGCTGGTGTGCGCCAGCATTGTCCACAGGCGGCGTAGCGTCTCTGCGGGCAGACGCGGAGCGAACATGGGCACGTCCCGCTCCAGGTAGGAGCGAATGAGGTCTGTGCGCCAGCGCAGTGAAACCTCATCTGATGGCGCCTCAAGGCTGTCCGGGAATCCTCCTCGTAGCCACAGCCTCTCCTCAGTGATCTTGACTGTGGATGCTTCTATGACGTCGACACCGCCCAGTTCCAGCCTAGACAGCCTGCCGGCCAAGCTCTCAGCGGAGAGGTTCACTAGGTCGAGGGAAGCGGATCCCAGGAGTAGGAACTGCCCGTATCTAAATCCGGCCCGCCGGTTGTCGTCGATGATGCCTCGAAGGATTGGGAATAGCTCCGGAACGCGATGGACCTCGTCCAAGATGACGAGCTGGGGCGCCAGAGAACGCAGGTAGGCGTCAGCATCACTCAGCCTCCTGAGATCTGCCGGGCGCTCAAGGTCCAGATACACCGCGCCATCACCAAGGGCATCGGCGATGTCTCGAGCCAGAGTGGTCTTGCCCACCTGGCGTGGACCCAGCAAGGCAACAGCGGACGAGGATCGTAATAGCTCATCCAGTGTGGTGGCGGTTGACCGAGGGATCATGTGTGCAAATTTACCAGCAGGTGGAAGATCTGCACGCTGAATTGTGTTCTAAGTAGCCGGGGCACTAGGGCAGGTCTTCACGGTGGTGACTGCCTGGAGGGCATGGCTCTGCGCTATTTCTTGTTGTGAGGGCATGATTGTGGCTGTGTCTACCTGACCGAAGTACCGTCGTCGCTGCGTACAAGTGGAGCACAGAATCGCCCCGGGCTGATGCCACGACAAGACGGTGAGCGAATCCCTCGGGTGGTGGGGGATGAACTCTCGTCTGGTGGATTGAACAGCTCTGCTAGGTGGTGGCGGCCCAGCGGTCGGCGGCTGTTTCTAGCTCCATGGCTGATTGGGCTGCTGCCGCTAGAAATCGGTAACTCCATTCTTGGGCGAGCTTTCGGTTCTCTGCGAAGATAATCGGAACCTGTGGCACTCGCACCTGGCATTCCCCGAGCATGTCGGCTACCAGGGCTGGTCGAACCTGGCTCATCTTGAAGATGGCGGAGTAGCGGTCCTCCACCACCACAGCTGCCCGCGGTACCGTGGACAACTCCTCCAATCGATAGTGCAATCTCCCTGAGGTCAGGCTGGAGACCAGATCGTTGAGGGATTTGCGTTCCACAACCCCGACGATGTCGCCGTCAACCTTGATGCCGTAGTCTCCAACGGGTAATGCCTGCTTGACGGTGGTCACCTGCTGGGTGTCGAATTTCCAGGCGTACCGTTCTCGGCTGTCGACGACTAGCTCTAGTTGGGCCAACCCAAAGGCGCGCGCGGTGGGCAAGGCGACATTGGGTCGAGCCGCCTTCGAGGTCCTGGCGGACTGCCAAAAGATCATCTCGCGGCCCCGCGCTTGGGTGATAACAAACTGGGATCGCGATTCGCGAGTTCGGTCCACCTCAATGCTGATCACCGCACCTCGCTGAACGCAGGAACGCAACGGTAACTCGTCGACGATCTCAGCCTCAGCTGGCCAGGGTAGTCCGTGCCGATGGCAGTAGATCTTCGAGGTTCTCGGCCACGTGTCCTTGACTCGCAGGATGATGCCCTCACCTAGCGGGATCCGCACCAAATAAGGCAGTGTCGATTCCTCCGGGTTCCGTGCGATCAGCAAGCTACCTGCAACCACGACATCTCCTAGCTTTCACAGGCGACGGTGTTGCCTTATCGCATGCGGTCAGTATTGCCCTGATAGGTGAGTCGTCCCTCCCAGTAGGTGGCCACCACCGGGTCTGGTAGATCTCGGCCGTGGTAGGGATTATTGCGGCTTAGCGACGCTGACTCGCAGCGATCGACCACCTTGCGGCGGGTTGGGTCGATCAGCACCAGATTCGCCGGTTCGCCGACAGCTAGTGGGCGTCCTTGCCGGGTCAGGCCCACTAGCGCGGCTGGGGCGAAGCTCATGCGCTGCGCGAGAGCCTCCCAGTCGAGTCGGCCTGGCAGCACCATAGTCTCGATCACGACCGCCAAGGCTTGCTCCAGGCCCAACATCCCGGGACGGGCATCGACGAAGGCATGATCCTTGTCCTGTGGAGCGTGCGGAGCGTGGTCGGTGCCTACCATGTCGATGGTGCCGTCGGCTAGGGCCGCACGGACCGCCTCGATATGTTCATCGGTGCGCAGCGGCGGATTGACCTTATAGGTGGTGTCATAGCCCGCCAGTTCTTCGGTTCCGAGTAGCAGATGATGAGGGGTTACCTCCGCGGTGATATTGATGCCCCGAGCCTTGGCCCAGCGCACCACATCGACCCCCTCGGCCGTGGAAACATGACAGATGTGAATCCTCGACCCAGTAGCCTCGGCCAACATGGCATCCCGGGCGATAATCGTCGCCTCAGCCGCAGGCGGCCAGGCACCCAAACCCAGTCGCCCCGAGAACTCAGACTCGTGGCAGCAAGCACCTGGCCCGGCTAGGTGAGCATCTTGGGCATGCTGGGCAAGGACCCCGCCGAAGGGCTTGACCCACTCCAAGGCCCGGCGCATCAGCTGTGGATTCATCACACACAGCCCATCATCGGAGAACATCATCACTGCGGCACTGGAGCGATGCATCAACCCCAGCTCCGCCAATTGTTCACCCTGTAGCCCCTTGGTGATGGCCCCAATGACCTGGACCTGACAGTGTCCGGCCGCCTTACCAAGCCGGTCAACATGTTCGGCGCGCTCGGCAGTGTCAGTCACTGGGGTGGTATTAGCCATCGCACATACCGCAGTAAATCCGCCACGGGCCGCAGCCAAGGTACCGGAGCTAACCGTTTCAGCGTCCTCTCGTCCTGGTTCGCGTAAATGGGTATGCGGGTCAACCAGGCCAGGAAGAGCGATTAAGCCTGCTGCCTCGATTCGCTCGGCCCCCTGGGGGGCTTCGGCGACGAAGACCCCATCGGCGATATGCAGATCCGTGTGGGAACCATCTGGCAGCTGGACTCCGGTCAAGGTGATGGTCATGCGAGATCCTCTCCAGCCAATAGGTGATAGAGCACACTCATACGGACCGCGACCCCAGCCGAGACCTGGTCCAAGATGATAGAACGCGACGAATCGGCGGCCGCTGAGGAGATCTCTAGGCCACGGTTCATCGGGCCCGGGTGGGCGATACAGGCACCGGGCTTGAGCCTGGCCAACCGGGCTGGGGTCAGACAGTAGCCGTCAACATATTCACGTTCTGAGGGGAAGAAACCGCCACTCATCCGCTCGCGCTGCACCCGCAGCATCATCGCCACATCCACCTCGCCGAGCACACTGTCGAGATCATAGGAGATCTGCGTACCCCAGCCCTCAACCCCTGGAGGCATCAGTGTTGGGGGCGCCACCAACACCACATCGGCCCCCAATTTGGCTAGCAACAGGACATTGGAGCGAACAACCCGCGAATGCAACAGGTCACCAGTGATCGCAACCTTCTTACCCGCGATGTCACCCAGATCATGGGCGCGCAGCTGGCGTCGGATGGCGTGGGCGTCCAGCAAGGCTTGAGTGGGGTGCTCGTGCATCCCGTCGCCGGCATTGATCATGGTCGCACGCACCCAACTAGCTGCTTGGGCTACCGATCCGGAACCAGCATGACGCATCACGATGGCATCGACGCCCATCGCATCTAGGGTCATCAGGGTATCTCGCAGGGATTCGCCCTTGGACACGCTGGATCCCTTGGCTGAGACATTGATGGCATCGGCTGACAGCCACTTGGCGGCCAGCTCGAATGATGACCGAGTGCGGGTTGAGTCCTCGAAGAATAGGTTGACGACAGTACGACCCCGCAACGCGGGCAGTTTCTTAACCGGACGCGACTGCACATCATGCATCTCATCGGCGGTGTCCAAGATGGTCGTGACCTGATCGAGGCTCAGATCATTGATGCTCAACAGATGTTTCACGAATTCTCCGCTCTATGGTCACCAGATCGCAGCCATCAACCTCGGCTAATTGCACCCGGACATGTTCGTCGCCTCCAGTGGGCAAGAACTTACC
>JBHAEB010000063.1:0-4501 GCA_041855345.1 Arachnia sp.
CGGCGACCCGGGCAACGGTCAGGTGCTGGCACACGATGCCCTCCAAGGCCCACCGCAGTCCCCCACGCGACAGCTTCTCCCGCGGTTCGGCGACACGGCTGGTGTCCTGCCCGTCACACGTGCCCGCAGCCCGAACAGCGGTATCGGCGGACCGTCACGATCAGCGTGGGTCGCCAGCCCAGCGGCTCGTGCGCCAGCCGCCGGGTCACGGTGTCACGGACGAGCCCTTCACAACCGCACCGGCGGCACCACTGGTCAGGTTCGACGACCCGACACGCCAGCACCGCACGCTCCAACTCGACGTGCTGGCCGGTCACCAGAAGACCGAGCTCATCAAGGCGGGTGAACGTAGTCAGGTCCGGGCCAACAAAGGTAGCGTGCGACATGTCGAGGTCTTCCAACTGGGCGGTGTGAGAACTCCCATCCTCGGAAGACCTCGACACCCGTCCCGCCAACAACACGCCGGCCAGAACCCCACCGCCGCTACACCCTCAACTGTGAAGAGCCCGTTTGGAGGCCTCAGAGCCGATCGTGGATGCATGAGCAACTCTCCTGATAGAAGGCCGCACCGTCTCCGGCGAGGCGATCTACCAATAGATCTATGCCGTCCTGCCGCGCAGGAAACGCCAGAGGGCTGACTCATAGTCCGCGTGCAACAGCGGCGGCGGCAGCAAGCCACGCGCGTCGCGTTGGTGGTCGGAGAGAATCGTACCGGAGAAGCCCATCGACCATAGCTGGGTCAAAAGGGATTGTGACGGTTTCGCGAGTCATCTCCTGATAACCGTTGGCCACTCGGATTACAGAAGCCGTGGGAGCCGTAGAATCAGCTTGGGTAACGATAGCGACAGCCTGCGTTGCTAGATGGGCTGACCTCGCATCCCGACGTGAAAGCGCTTCGAGAAGTAGCGCTCCGGCCTCTGCATGATCATCACGCGTTGTAGTGGCGACCACGAGCTGGTCAGTATGATCAATCATGCGGAGCCACATGGGGTCAGACTCATCATTTCCGCTATCAGCAAATATTATTCGGTAATATTTGCTCGCCACAGCGTGTATCGCATCGACATCTTCAGGCTCGATGCGCTGCTCGTGCGCTAATGCTGTCGGTTTGCTTCGTAGAACGTCAAACCGTTGGTGAGTTTGATAGTGGACGAAGTACCCGAGATCTGCAGCCTGAGCGTTTGGCCTCAGGAGTCGCTCGGTCTGCGGCAACAAGTCCAGGAGAGTCGAATCGTGGGGACCCTGTTCTGCGCGCCACCCGAGGGTGCCGCGCGTCTGATTATTATCCCAGGCCAAGACTCCGGCCCCTCCGTAATGGGCAAATACGGCTGCTAGGAGAATTGTCGATGGCGTCTTGCCTGCGCCACCCTTTGAATTGACTATTGTGATAGTTCGCGGCCCATCCCAGTGTTGGGATACGGCGGCCGCGTCGTTACGCTCCGCCTGTTCGGCAGCACTCGGTTTGAGTCGGAGGCCAATCCGCCGAAAAGCGCCACGCCATCCTTTTGTTGCAGTTGCAGGTTTTTCGGTCAGCGTTTTGTTGAGGAACGATTGGCGCTGGTCGAGTTGGGGGGACTGGAATGTATGCAACGATATTTTTGTCTGCGGAGATGTTGGCTCTTGCCCGAAACTGTCGGGGTGCAACCCGGAATTATCCGTCACGTTCACAGGAGTATGCTCTTGGGGCGTGAGAGTGAGGTGGGTGCTCGGGATGTGTTTGGCAGGCGAGTCGACCGCACGCCAGTCGACTCGAGGTTCGGGCTGGGGTGCAGGGCGAAAGCGTTGCCGAGGTTCTGCGGCGTTATCGGCCTCTACGGTGCCATCTTCGTGAACGATGATGGACCATGCCCCTTCGGGATCCCTAGCGAACGCGCGAAGAGGCCGCCCAAGCTGTGCAGCTCGGGCAGCAATCAAGGCAACGGTCTGCCTCCGGGCATCGTCGACGGCGGAAGCACGCAAGGTGTGAATGTTGCCGCCGATGGATATCTCAGCAGTGCCGTCTGAACTGAGGATCGCCTCAACGCGTGGCCATGTGGCTGCCTCTTTGCTCACGTAGTTCTCCTTGCTTTATTCAAACGTGACGCCGACTTTCGCCATAAATGGAATAGGATCCACTGGTGAGCCATTCACGCGAACTCCAAAGTGAAGATGGCATCCGGTTGAATTACCGGAACTGCCAACGCGACCAATAATCTTTCCTGCGTTCACGCGTTCTCCTTCGCGCGCCAAGATTCCATTTCGATACATATGAAGATACTGGGTCCGGATGCCGTTCCCGTGATCGATGATGATCGTCCCGTTCCCGCCCGAGTCGAAACCACTCTTGATAACGACACCTGATTGCGCCGCCCAGATTGGCCCATCGCAACCTCCGCCCGCGAGATCGATACCAGCGTGGAGCTTGTAGACACCTGTGACAGGGTTGGTGCGCATGCCATAGCGAGAGGTCACAGGGCCGGCGGCAGGTTTTACCCACCCTTTAGAGTTAGTGCCCTCTTTAGGGTTAGTGCCATCATCGGGATTGAGGTCACTTGGTGCGGTCGGTTCGCAGTCGGGGGCGGTGATTCCTCCGGCGTCGGGTTTTATGCTGAGATGTATATGATCGTAATGGTTGGCCGATTCTGAGCCGCGGTCTTTCATCCCTCGCCAACCCTCGTTAGCGCGTTTCGTTGACCAGATTCGTTGTTTCCAGATGATGTAGTCCACACCTAGCTGGTCAGCATGGGTTTGGAGGTATTGAGCGAGGCGGTCGCCAACGGCGCTGCCATCGGGGATGTCATTCGTCATGAAGTCTAAAGCTAAACCTGCTGGATGTCCATCTGGATCATGAGCAGACTTGCGGTAACCGCCGATAGTCTTGATGCCGAACATCGGACCGACTGTGTTGGCCACGTTTGCTGTTTGCGGTTTGACATTTCCGAGCGAGTATTGCGAACTCGGTGGCTGCTCCCCGTTGGCGACCCCCTGAGTTTTGGCCAGTCTCTCTACTACTTGGACGGCAGAAGGCCAGAATTTGCTATAATGGTGTGGGTCGGCGTTTCGTTGGACTCGGTGGGCGATGATTGTCGGCTCGAGTTCGTCACGCTTCGGGATAGTTTTCAGGACGCGAAAGAAGTTCGTGGCTGATATGAACGGATCCATGCGGTCACGATAACTGCCCCAGGTGCCGTTGTCGCGTTGCTGGAACAAGCCGCGGCTGTCAGGTCCCGCTGAGTCTCCGTGGTCGATGACTCGGAGATTGGACTCGCCCATCGCGGTCATGACTCCAATGGTCTGATCCCGGATAGAGAGAGTCAATGCTTTCCCTGCACGCATGATGTGTGCCGCGTTTACCAGTTGCTCTCGACTATATCCGGCGATCGAAGTGTTGGGAATTGATTTAGGATCGATGGTAACCCCTGACTTCTGGGCTCCCGGTGTGCATAACTCTGCTGCTGCGCCGGCGCCAGAGCCGGCCGTTAGCGCACTCAGTAGAAGCATGAGGGCCAGTAGCGGGGTAAACGTAAAGAGGGGGATGGCTAAGGCAATGCATCCGATCTTTCGTCCATCCATGCTATCCACTTTCTTGCACAGGGGTTATACGGCTGACCAACCAGGGGGCATCGCCGCTCTCGCGAATCAGTAGAAGATGATAGCGACCGGCGTCGGTAGGCACTTCGACAGTGGCTACGTAGGCGCTGGTGTCGTGGAAAATTACCCCCTTCCCGGTGACTTTGCGAACGGGAATATTGGCTGGATCTACGTAAACGTAGGTCTCTGCAGCGTCCGTGGTGAGCAGTGGTTCAAGTTTGAGCCACCATGTCTTATAGTCGAGATCCGGCCTTGCGAACGTCGCCATCGCCGTCTCTGCGGCGCGGATCACGGCAGCGCGTGAAGCGTCATCCCATCGTGCCACTGGCTGAGGGGTGAGAGTTTCCCCAGAGTGTTCGTCCACGAGTGGGGTAGGGCTCGGGCTATCGATACTGGATTCGCTTAAAGTTGAGGTATTAGTACTGGGCGCGGCTGGGCTTTCGATTTGGTTGGAGCAGCCCGTCAGGGAAATGCTGAGTGTTGTTAGTGCGGCGGCACATATTATTATGTCTCGCAATGTTGCAGATGTAATCATTTTCCTCACTTCCCAATTGAGGATAGGCGATTTACGATTTTGTGACACCGGCTACTAGTTACGCTATAATAAATTGGGTTAGTCCGTTAAACTCCCTTCTTTCTGGGGTCGCCTCATGTTCATGGGATGAAATCCCACTCTTGGTTCACCTTGTCTGGCCCAAGAGGCAAAATTGACCGTTATCCACTCCTTCCCCGGCGTGCCGCCATCGACAACGCTGTGCGAGTTGCCAGCTTACACCTCTGCTGGTTCACCATGTGTGGCCCATCGTCGTTGTAGCCTGGTGGTAGCCGTCTCACCGTTTGAGAGGAGCCCATTGATGAGTGACCAGCCCGAGGCTACCTGGGTCCCGCCGAAGCCCCCGAGTCCTGAGGAACTCCGCAGTGACGCACACGA
>JBHAEB010000064.1:0-19141 GCA_041855345.1 Arachnia sp.
CGGATAGTCAGAGATATGTCCGGCGACCACACCAGCCCAGTCTTTGATGTAGTCCACTCGTTCAGGAACTGGGAGGTTAAAGCGGATAACCAACTCCACAGCGGTCTCGCCTACCACTGAGACCGCATTTTCAAACATTCGGTAGTCCGAGCTACACACCCTGTTGATGAATTCCGTCACCCAAGCTGCGGACCTCGTGGCCACCACATCCGTCAGCTCAGGTTGCCGCCAGCACGGTAGGAGCTGCAAGGCGCGTCGTGGGCTCACGCCAACCCGGATGGCGTAATAGGCCAGCATCTCGTGGTTCGCGTTCACCCCTCTCCACTGCCCCTTGGTGAGACCCTCTAAGGCGGTTTTCTGCTGCTCCTTGGTTCCTATAGGAAGCAACGCCGCCTGCTCCGGGGCTGCTTCAGCCCATCCGAGGGATTCAAAAATCGAAAGGGCGGCAGCCAGCTTGGTGTTCATCACTCTCCAGTTCCGGTGGATCCTGGGCTAAGGATAGACCGACACGCTGAGCCCCAACTCCGGGCTGAGAGGCCACCGCATGGGTTCCTCATCCCACTATGACCAGGGACTATACCGGCTGGCAGGACTGCGAAGCAGGCTAACTCCCCTAGCCCAGGATGAGCCACATCTGGAATCGCGTGGGCCACCCCTGCCGGACAGAACCAGAACGAACCCAAGCCCCCGCGATCTGGGTCATGCCCCACAACTATCGTCGATCCGAGACCTCCTACCGAGACTGGCCACCCGCACTATGACTCCCCATAGGCGTCAATAACGCCGTACGAAATTATATTGAGGGCAGTCCCCGCGCAACATTTCTGTGGGATAGGCTGAGACTGAGCTTCAAATCAGCTATAGTAATATGCCGTAGACGTTCTGCTATTGTGTTGGTCTGCTGCGGGTTCGTGATTATTCAAAGGAGAATTTGATGGCGTCTTCAGGTGTGTATGATCCAGACAAACCGTGGCAGGATCAGATTGATCGGGATAGTGTTGAGGTGCTGCTTCGGCGGTGGCTTCCTGAGCCGCTTGAGCGTTGTGGTTTTGAGGCGTTGTGGACGCCGAAACGACTAATTCAGCAGCTGGTAGAAGGTAATCTTGACCGTGAGCTAGTTATTCAGGTGTTGGCTCGTTACCCGTATCTGCAGATTCCACCCACGCCTGAGGTTGAGACCTTCGCCGATGTCCCAGCCGAAGGATCCTTTCGAGATGTTGCACGCGGGGCCCGAAAACTGCCCTCCGATAAGGCGTTCTACAAGGATGTTGTAGAACTCAAGCATTCCCCAGGGTTAGACAGCGGAACCTCGCTGTGATATCGGTAAACCCGTCCGGGGTTGACCACTACCGCCATTTGCAACGGCTACGAGACTCCGGAGCTCTTTCGCCTAAAGGGCCCCATGCTTCGATTTCGAACCCGGCATGGTTCCATCCTCAAGGTGACCCGGCACCGGATCGGCAGGAGCTTCATGATGCGATCATTGACTCAATCATCAATGATGTCGCCCCGTCTCCTATTGGTCAACAGCCGGTAGCTATCCTGTTGGCAGGTCCGCCGGGCTCTGGGAAGTCGTCAGCTCGTCGGGCGCTGTTTGATGCTGGTGATGAGCGGATTACGGGCGGCCTGAATGCTTCTGACTTTGTTGTCATTGATGCCGATAATATCAAAGAGAAGCTTCTCGATGCGGCTGACCATGATGGCAGTCTGCGAGGCTTCCTCATGCCGACAGAAGCTAGGAAGTTGCAGTATCAGGGTCAGGCATTCTCGAAACTGGACTTTGCTAGCCTGGTTCACGAGGAGTCGTCTATGATCGCCGAGGATTTCCGCGATATAACTATTGAACGACGATACAATCTGATTCTTGATCAGGTGTGCTCTGATCCAAAGAAGACGGCGGCGCTAGTTGATGAATTGGTTGATCAGGGTTATAGCGTTCGTGTGGTTGAGATTCACGCCGAGAAGGAGTTCTCCGAACAAAGTGTGTTCTTGCGTTATCTTCGGGATTACGAGCGCAATGAGGGGCGTTATGTCCCTACCGAGGTAATTGAGAGTGTCTATGATTCTGACGGAATGTCACGGCCTCGGGAGAGTATACAAAATCTTTTAGACGAGAGTCCATGCCAAATTGATGCGTACCGTCGTTTTGATGCCAAGGTTATTGGTCAGCCTCCGATGTTGACTCAGCGCGGTCACAATGTTCATGGACGTATCCAGCTTGACGATGTAGCTGGCGAGTTGCCACCCGCCTCGGATGTGGAAGCGCTGCCCAGTAAGCGCCTTCTTCTTGCGTCTTTCCCGAATGCTCCGGGAGTGACGCGCCCTGCTCGGGGCGCTGCTGCCGACACAGCCCCCCGCAGAACACCGGGCCAGGGAGCATCGACGGTTACCCCGCATACCCCCAGATCCGAGAAGGGTTGGGGACGTTAACCAACCGACGCAGTCACACCCATGGTGCCTTCCGTAATCTGTGGTACCGAACAACCCGCAGCAGAACCAGAATGATCAAGGCAGAGCTAGGGCTTCGCATCAGATAAGACTTCACGGTCCGTTGCGGGGCAGCCTGAATTCCCCGCAACGTCCCAGGCTGGTGGCCAGGGGACAGTCAGAAGAACGGTGTGAGTGACTTGATTGCCTTACAAGGGGCAGGGGTCATGATGACTGGGAATGCAACCAGTGTGGTTGAATCCCCTACGTTCATGACGCGTGTCGGGGCTCTGGTTGCTAGTCCCTGCAGTCGGCGTGGCGTCGATGGTAGTTGTAGTGAGGGTTCAAGGCCAGCAGGGCTGTGGTGCATTGGGTGATTGGGGCGAATGGGCCGACGCCGTGGAACTCCACCACATATCTCTCAATAACCTCAATACCCAAACCTACTTGGCTCCACTCTCACCCCGAGATCCATGATTTTTATGTGCCGACACTGCCAGTAGCCCCATACTGTTACTAGCGTCAAGGGGCCCCAGAGCAGAATAGGCAGGTCGCCCCACGCGCACAAACGCATCCAGCTCAGCCGGCCTAGATCAGCAGCCCTCGATGTCATTGAAGCGATCATGCTCTGAGACTTCGAGGCAAGTCAACACCCGCGATTCTGGGACTGCCGTGGATCAACAGGGTTCCTGAACAGCCCTCTGCAGAAGTTCAGGATGCTGCTGACCTCGACGACCTGTCTCCTAGCCGAGTTCAGCCCAGGCGAAGACCCTCACGACAAACCGGGCTTTCTTGAGGCCGTCATCGACTCGTCCGGAAACGTGGTATGCGTAACGGCGGTGCAGGTCATTCGGCTAAGCGAGGTCACCACTGAGCATGACATCGCCGAAGGCGAGGGCTACGCGACGGTGGCGCAATGGCGTACCGGGCACGAGGAGTTCTGGCATTCCCCCGCGTGCGTCGCTGACTTGGGTGAGTTATCTATCGACGACGATACCCTCGTAGTCTGCTGCCAGTTTGAGATCTATCGAAGGTACCCAGTGACCACTAGCCCGCCGCACTAACGACGGCCCCTCGTCCATCAAATGGCCACGACTATGAATCTTGCGGGGGTATCGTGAGCCTCATGCGCGGGGACAGCAATGGAGCACATGACAAAGTGCCTGCTGGCACGTCACATATCAACGCCAGCAGGCACTTAGTGGAGATGGCGGGAATTGAACCCGCGTCCTTGAAAGGCGAACCAGGGCTTCTCCGGGCGCAGCTAACTAGGCGGTCTACTTGGCCCCTGCACTCGCGTTAGCACGTCGCAGCCAGGCCCAGTGACAGTGAAGTCCCGAACCGCCCCTGTCGCACAAGCGGTTCAGCAAGCCTTCTAGGATGAGGCCAGGCACCGGAGGGAAGGCGCCCCCGGGCGTGACCCTTCGATCGCTGATCAGGCAGCGAGAGCGAAGTCAGTGCGGCTATTGTTGGCACTTATTGGTTCCCATGCAGCGTTAACGAGATAGGCATGGATCCTCGGCCCGCTTCTCCTCGAACTACCGTCCAAGTCGAAACCAGTCATCCCCTGTTGAGTTATCGCCACTAGTCTAGCGGATCTTGCGAGGCTTTCGATCCTCCCGGGGTTTGGTCAGCATCAGCCATTCCACATAGGTGGTGGATTTCTCCCCAGAGAAGGCCCGCACCGCCAGCCAGAAGGTCATGGCTAGCCAGCCTAAGAAGCCAACCCCCAGCACGGTGGTAGGCAGTAGCTGCAAAAACACAAACACCGCAGCACCCAAGCCATAGACCACAGCGCTCAGTTGAAAGCTCATAGCCCGGTGCGCCTCCACTGCGATCCTCCCTCCTGGTCTGGATACTCCCGTTGCGATGGCGGGGACCAGCATCAACGAAGGCAACGCGGTTAGGTGTATGAACCCGGAGATCACATTGGCTGGTCCGTGGTGGGGGCCCGTCTGGGCCACGGTCTGGGAGTCCATCACGGCTGGTGCGATCCGAGCCAACCCCTTGAGTGAGGCATTCAGTTCAGCCCGATTCTGCGCAGTCAACGCCATACTCAGCCGAGACTCGAAATCAGCCTCGTCGATTCCGCCAGCAGCATACACACGCTGTAAATGTTCAACGGCCCGATCACGTTGAATATCAGTCAACGGAAGCTGCAGGCTGGGATCACTCATAACCCTATTTTCTCCCCGGGCACGACTGCCCACCATGAGGGTTAGCCCTGAACGGTCCCGGACTCAGCGACGGGTTCTGGCACGTAGCGCCCGCTGGGCTTCACGATTTGCGTCACGCTCGGCGATCGCTTGACGCTTGTCCCAGTCCTTCTTACCGGTCGCCACTGCGATCTCAACCTTGGCGTAGCCGTCCTTGAAGTACATCGACAGCGGCACGATGGTGCGACCGGCAGCCTCGATTTCCTTGGCCAGCTTGGCTATCTCCCGCTTGGTCAGCAACAGTTTCCGTGACCGCCTGGCTGAATGGTTGCGCCAGGTGCCGAACTCATACTCCGGGATGTGCGCATTGCGTAGCCACACTTCACCGTCGTCGACGGTAGCGAAGGCTTCGGCTAACGAGGCCCTTCCCAACCTGAGGGTTTTGACCTCGGTTCCGGTCAGCACCATTCCGGCCTCGAAAGTCTCACCAATGTGGTAGTCGTGTCGGGCCTTCTTATTCTGCGCTATGAGTTTGCGTCCGGTCTCCCTGGGCATCCGCCTATCATGCCACGACTAGCTAAACCATCGCGCCATGGGGTTCACAACGGAGCCGTTCTCCCACACCATGAGATGCAAGTGGCAGCCAGTCGAGTACCCGGTTGTCCCCACATACCCGATGACCTGACCCTTGGAGACATACTCACCCACAGAGACGGTGTAGCTGGAAGCATGGTTGTAGCCGGTCGTCACGTAGGTTCCGTTCACCCGCCCATGGTCGATCATCAGGCGGTTGCCATATCCGGCGTTGAAGTAACGCTCCGACACGCGCCCATCAGCAGGGGCATAGATGGGGGTTCCGCAACCGGCCCCAAAGTCCGTGCCGTCATGTAATTTGCGGTAACCCAGCACCGGGTGCAGTCGCATCCCGAAGTTGGAGGTGATCCCGCCAGCAACCGGCCGGGAGAAATTCGTGCTGTTGTTGGAACTGGATCCAGTGTTGCCCGAATTTCCCGAAGATGAGGAGTTAGAGCTCGACGACGACTGACGTGCCGCCTCCTCCTGGGCAGCTTGCTCTTGGGCGAGTCGTTCAGCCTCTAGCCGCTTCTCCTCGGCGATTCGCTCCTGGATCCGGGTCTCGACGCCGCTGGCCTCGGACTCCAGATCCGACTGTTTCTGCTGCTCCGCCGTCAGCTGCTGATCAGCTGCCTGCTTGGCGGCATCGCGTGTGGCTACCAACTGGGCCACGTTGTCTCGCTGGGTCTGTGCCGCAGCCTCGGCCTGCTGTGAGGCGAGAAGCTGGTCGGCAGCCGCTTGACGGGCTTCCGCAGCCACTCGTTCTGCCTCATCCGCAGCAGTCTTCGCAGCCTCCAACTTGAACCTCAGTTCAGTGAGTTCATCAAGCTCCAAAGCGCTTGAGGTAAACAACGTATCTGCCAGTTGTGCACGGTTGTTGATATTCGAAGCCTCAAAATCGTCGGTGAGGAACAACGAGAGCTGCATCAGTCCCCCGTTCTGCTGAGCAATCACGTTGATCTCTTCGACGGTGCGAGCATCCACAGCGTCATAGGCGGCTTGCGCAGCGTCAACCTCTTCCTGCGCTTTCACCGCTGCCGCTTCGGCCGCCTCCAACTCCGTTTGGCGCTGCGCATCAAGTTGCTGCGAGGCTGTCAGCTCGGCTTCTGCGGTGGCCAAGGCGCTCTCGGCTGCCGTGAGTTCACCTTGTGCCGATTCCAGGGCGCTCACAGCGTCGGTGAGAGCCGTGGAGGCGCCTTCGACAACCGTTTTCTGCTGCTCGATCTGGGAGTTGAGCTGGTCTAGCCGATCATCGAGGTCATCGGCGGTGGCCGGCACGGTGCCAGCCACCAGCAACGCAGCAGCGATAACGACACGACTCCAACGGCCGAGGTTCCGGTTTACGGGCTGAGGGGGAAGGTCCCGATTCACCTTTAGCCTCCTAACGGGCTAGATTCTCAAGTATTTCCTGGTCGCTAGCAGCGTCGGGATGATGGATAGGGAAACACCCACGACGCCCAACCACAGAATGGCACTGAACATGTGCGACCACCCAATCCAAGGTAAAGCCGGGATTGAGGTTCGAGCACCACGGTCGATGAGCACGATGAACCCTACGATGAAAGCGCCTGCAGAAATCGCGATACCTAACAGGCCAGCAATCAGGCTCTCCAACAGGAACGGCAGCAAGATATAGAAGTTCGAGGCACCAACCAGTCGCATGATGCCGATCTCCCGACGCCGAGTAAATGCAGCCATCCGAATGGTGTTTGAGATCTGCAAAGAAGCGGCCAGCAGCAACAACAGACTCATCGCGATGGTCGCCCATTTGAGCGCTCCCAACGCGTTAAACACAGGGTCTAGGACCTGCCTCAGATCCTGAACATTCTGAACTCCTTGCAGGCCCTGAGCTTCGCTGACCACACCTTTGTAGTTTTCCGGGTTGACCAATTTGATGCGGAACGAGTCCTGCATCTGGTCTGCGGTACGAGAGGCGAGGATCGGGGAATCCTTGAACACCTCCTGGAATTCGGCGAAGGCTTCTTCCTTCGATTCGTAGAAGACCTCCTGCACCTCAGGGTTGGCTTCCAACGCGGCGCGGATGGCGTCACGCTGGGCATCAGTGGTGGCCTTGCCTGCCTCACAGGTACCACCAGTGGTGCGTTCAGTACATAGGAAGACCGAGATCTCGATCTTGCTATACCACCGCGACTTCACAAGATCGACTTGCATAGATGTGAGCAGACCAAAACCAAATAGTGACAATGACACGGCCATCGTGACAACGACCGCGATAGTCATAGCCAAATTCCGCTTCAACCCAGACCAGGTCTCGCGCAGTGTATGCCTCATGTGATTCTCCCTGGGTTTCAGTTGGCGCCGTAGACGCCCTTGGCCTGGTCACGCACGAGTTCGCCTTGACGCAACTCGAGAACCCGACGACGCATCTGATCGACGATCGAGGAGTCGTGGGTCGCCATTATGACGGTGGTATCGGTGCGGTTGATTCGATCGAGCAACTTCATAATGCCAACTGAGGTCTCGGGATCGAGATTTCCAGTGGGCTCGTCAGCGATCAGAATCTTGGGGCGGTTGACGAACGCACGAGCAATGGCAACCCGCTGCTGTTCACCACCAGAAAGCTCTTCGTTCAGCCGGTTCTCTTTGCCTCCAAGGCCCACCAACTCAAGAGTCTCAGGGACCAATTGACGAATAACCCTGGATGGTTTACCGATCACCTGCAGCGCGAAGGCAACATTCTCGTAGACCGTCTTTCCTGGCAGCAGTCGGAAGTCTTGGAACACTGTGCCGATCTGTCGTCGCAGTGCGGGAACCTTCCACTGATTCAGTGTGGCGAGGTTCTTACCAGCGACGTACAAGGTGCCCTGGGTGGGTCGGTATTCCCGCAGGATCAGACGTAAAAAAGTTGACTTCCCGGACCCGGACTGCCCCACCAGGAAGACGAACTCGCCCTTAGCAATCTCCAGGTTGATGTTGCGAAGCGCAGGGCGGTCCTGCCCAGGGTAGAACTTCGTGACGTCTTCAAAGGTGATCACAGCGACTCCGACCGGCTAGGGGAAGATCCTGAGAATCTCTCAAGATACGGTCGGTTGCAGTTAACCATGTCCACCCAAATCAACTCCACCAACACGCCGAAACACTCAAGGGTTACCTCATCTCACCCCAGCGGGTCGGCATGGGGCGCGAGATCCCTAGGACGACGAGCACTACGTCACTGGGCTGACCCGGAATCGATTCGACTCCACGCATCACCCCAAAACTCCAGGTACTGACGGCAGAGACCTTGTGGATACGGTCACGCCTCAGCAGGTAAACCAGACATGTTCCTGGGGGAAAGCTCCCATAAGCCCCAGCACGCCCCTACCTGGTAGATACGGATCAACCCGGTCATATCTCCACCCAAACCAGGTACTGACAGTCGAGACCTTGTGGATACGGTCACGCCTCAGCAGGTAAACCAGACATGCTCCCGGGATAAAGCTCCCACAAACCCCCCAGCACGTTCTATCGGGCCGCGAGCTGAGTGTTGGGTCGCTACGTCAGGAAGGCTTGTGCCGCCTCGCCTGGTGCCTGACCAATCAGAGTTTTGGTGCAGAAGACCACCAGGACGACGTGTCCGCCCTCGTAGACAGACACGGTGATGGCTAGGTCGTCGCCAGGCGCTATCCCGGCGACCCTCGATTGGATTACTGATCCGAGGTGGTCTGGGTGCGTTTACGCCAGCGAATTCCAGCGTCGATGAACCCGTCGATGTCCCCGTCAAAGACTGCCTCCGGGTTTCCTACCTCGTGTTCGGTTCGTAGATCTTTGACCATCTGGTAGGGGTTCATCACATAGGAGCGCATCTGCGCCCCCCAGGAGTTACCGCCGTCACCCTTGAGGGCATTCAGCTGTTTTTCGCGCTCGGCCCGGGCCAGTTCCAGCAGCCGGGACTGAAGCACCCGCAGTGCCGCTGCCTTGTTTTGCAGTTGGGACTTCTCGTTCTGGCAACTGACAACCAGGCCCGTAGGGAGGTGGGTGATCCGAACCGCTGAATCAGTGGTATTGACGGATTGACCGCCAGGACCGGAGCTGCGGAAGACATCCACCCGAATCTCCGATTCTGGAATGTCAATGTGATCGGTTTCCTCGGTCACTGGCAACACTTCGACCCCAGCGAAGGAGGTTTGCCGTCGCCCTTGATTGTCGAAGGGGGAAATCCGTACTAACCGATGGGTGCCCTGTTCCACCGAGAGGGTGCCATAGGCAAAGGGGGCTTTGACGGCGAAGGTTGCCGATTTCAATCCCGCCTCTTCGGCATAGGAGGTGTCGTAGACCTCGACGGCGTAGTCGTGACGCTCCGCCCAACGCAGGTACATCCGCATCAACTTCTCGGCGAAATCGGCAGCATCGACTCCCCCAGCCTCGGCGCGAATCGTCACCAAGGCTTCTCGGGAGTCATACTCCCCAGACAGCAAGGTGCGCACCTCAAGAGCTGAGATCTCACTGGCCAGTCGCCCGAGTTCGCGGCTGACCTCGGCTCTGGCCTCGGCGTCGTCCTCCTCCGCGGCTAACTCCACCATGACCGCCGCATCCTCAAGACGGCTTCGCAACCCGGTAAGACGTTCCACCTCTGCCTGACGAGCGGACAGCGTCGAGGTGACACGCTGCGCATTTTCCTGGTCATCCCACAGATTCGGGGCCGCAACCTCAGCTGCAAGCTTGTCGATTTCAGCATGAAGACGCGGCAGGTCCGCTACCGCTTCAATAGAGTCGAGGGACTTGCCGAGCTGGTCAATCTGGGTCACGAGGTCTGCATCAGCCACAATTGCCCAGTCTACCGGCTTCAAGCCCGGGTCGCAGGACTGGTTGAATGGGGTCAAGCGACGATTCGAGGAGATGACATGGCTGCAACCAAGACCCGATTGAAGGCCGATCTGGCGACGGCGATCCGCGCGAAGGACGAGGTCGCCAAGTCCACGATCCGGATGCTGCTGGCTGCGATCACCATGAAAGAGACGGGTGGCAAGGTGGCGCGTGAACTCAGTGACGCTGAGGAAATCGCGGTGCTGACCGAGGAAAGAGATAAGCGCCGTGATTCCGCGCACACCTACGCCGAGGCTGGACGACAGGAGTTGGCGGACAAGGAAAACGCTGAGGCTGAGTTCGTGGCGGCCTATCTTCCTGCGCCCCTCAGCTCCGAGGAACTCGACGCTCTGATTGCCGCCGAGGTTGCCAAGGTGGACCAACCCAGCATGAAGGATATGGGGGCTATCGTGAAGGCCGTGAAAACCCAGGCTGCAGGTCGGGCTCAGGGAGCCGAGATCGCGGCTCGCGTCAAGGCAGCACTTCTCAGTTGATCTAGCGCCCGCCCTTTGCCACAATGGGCGGGCATTGCCGGGCGCATAGCTCAGATGGTTAGAGCACCTGCCTTACAAGCAGGGAGTCGGGGGTTCGAGTCCCTCTGTGCCCACCAAATCCTGGTTCAAACCAGGACCTTTCCTCCGTCACGTTCCGGTTCCTCGGTGTCGTGCTGCCGCGCCAGCGATATGGACGCCACCATGTGGTCGGATTTCAGGGGCACCAAGTGATTCGCGCCTCCTGTCGCTGGCACAATCGACGTTGTTGTGCTCCTGGCCTGCGATGAACTGCTTCTAGACCCCCAACTGCAGCGCCCTGAGTGACCCCCCTCATGGGTTGCAAGGGTGAACGAGTGATTGTGGAAGATAGTCCACGGTCTCGCAGTTCCTTGTGGACCCCGTACCGAGGCCAGCGGAATCGCCTGCGGCAGTTGAGGCACTGATCTCAGCCGCCACCTGGCCGACCGCTCAATGCGCACCCACCAAGGTCGAATGCCCCTGCACTACACGTGCCCGCTAGGTGTTCTCGGGCTGAGGACGCCGATGTCCGACACATCCCCGTCGTAGCGATTTATACAGGCTTCCGAGGCGTCGACGACCTCTGGTGCATCAGCTCAATCGGGATTGCATGCGCCATCATGGACATCATCTGTGTGGACTCAGCCCCTACCGCGTTGACCTGACTGGGATGGCGAGATCACATCGCATTCGAAATCACCAGCTACAGCATGTCCTGCGGGTAACTCATGACTAGCCCGCTACCCCAGTCCTTCCGTTTTGAGCCAGTCGGTAGCGATGGCGCTAGCGGATAGCTGCTCCTCGGTGCTGCGCAAGTTCAGCGCCACGAGCTCCTCAGGACTCATCGCGGCGCTCACCTGGTTGATGATCGTCGCAGCCCCTTGATCGACCTGCTCACTAGCGATGGGGACCACATGGGAGGACAGGAAGAGCGCCTGAGGGTCGTTAAGCACCACCAGATCACCGGCGGCCAGCGCGGGCGAAGCCGAGTAGATATTGGCCAACTGAATATCCCCTTGACGCAAAGCTTTCACCGTCAACGGGCCACCGGAATCCTCGATGGGCGTAAAACTAACCTCAACACCGTAGCTTTGCCGTAAGCCTTCCGGGCCGTAGGGGCGGGTCTCGAGTTCAGAATTGCCGCCGAGGGTTATCGGTGTGGAGACAGTTGCCAGATCCTCAATCGCGTCAATTCCCCATTGGGCTGCAAACTCAGCAGTCACCACATAGGAATCCTGATCCGTAGCCGACGACTGGTCCAACAACCGCAACCCATCCGGCAAAGAACCTTGAAGTTCCGCGTATACCTCGTCAGCAGCCCGGGTTTGGGTGGCTGGGTTGAGGTATTGCAACAGATTTCCGGTGTATTCCGGGAAGAGATCGAGGTTACCGGCCTCCAGTTCGCTGACATAGACCTCGCGTTGACCGATCCGGAACTGGCGATCAACCGTATATCCGCCGGCTTCAAGGGCCTGGGCATAGATTTCGGCGATGATCTCGTTGGAGTAGTAGTCCTGACTGCCGATGGTGATCACCTCGCTAGCTTTTGAGTCATCACTGAGCGGATCTGCCGTGCCGCATCCGCTGAGCAGCAACGTCCCAATGACACCGAGGGCAATGAAACGACGGTTAAGCATGTGTTCTCCTAATGTAGGGAGGTCCTCGGGCGCGCAACCGGGCTAGCCACCCGACGCGATAGGTGCTGCACCGCAGCCCAAGCCAATTCCAAGATCAAGGCGATCCCGATGACGATGAGTGATCCGGCCAGCATCAATGGATATTCGCGGCTCTTCAACCCCGTGAACAGGTAGCGTCCCAGACCAACATCAGCCACATAGGCTGCCAAGGTGGCAGTGGAGACCACCTGCAATGTGGCCGAACGCAGCCCACCGATGATTACCGGCAACGCCAGCGGCAACTCCACGAGGCCTATCACCTGCACTGGGCTCATCCCGATGGCCCGAGCCGCTGATGGGATCGTGTGGTCGATGGCCTGAATTCCCGCGTAGGCCGCAGCCAGTAGCGACGGCACAGCCAGGATAATCAGAGCCACCATCGGTGCTGCCACGCCAACGCCAAGAACTAATCCGAACAACGTCAGCACACCAAGGGTTGGGATCGCGCGGGCAGCCCCGAGAACCGCGCCCACTACCCCACCGCCGCGTCGATTGTGGCCGACCAGCACCCCCACTGGCAGGGCGATAACCGCTGCCAACCCCACAGCCACAGCAGTAAGACCGAGGTGCTGCAGGATGCGGGCCCAGATTCCCTGTGGCCCGGACCACAGGCCGGGATCGGTGAGTAGCTCGAAGGCTGCGGCGAAAAGATTCATCGCGTCCTCCCAGCTCGAGTAGCAACCTGGGTCCAGGGTGCAACCAGTCTGCCGAGGGCCAGCAGGGCTAGATCAATAAGTAGGGCTAAAGCCACGGTGGCGGCGATACCTGTCAGCACCGCTTCGTCAATGCCACGACTAAACCCGTCGGTCATCAGGGTCCCCAAGCTTGAGACCCCGATCAAGGCACCGATGGTGACCAAGGAGACGGTGGATACCGCCACCACTCGAATCCCCGATAGCAGTATTGGCACTGCCAGCGGCAACTCCACCTGCCACATGACTGATCGGGGTGAATAGCCCATCGCCACTGCCGCATCCTTCAGATTCGGATCAACAGCTCGAAAAGCATCAGCTGCGGTTCTAACCAATAGTGCGGCACCGTAGACGGTCAAGGCCGCAATGACTGTAGCCCCAGAACGCAGCGGGATCCCTAACAACGCCGGCATGATAATCAGCAGCGGGAGCGCGGGCACCGCGTAGCACAGGGATGCCACACCCAACAATGGACCTCCCAGCTTCGGGCGCGAGTGCGCCAGCCTCCCCAGCGGGACGGCAATCACAACAGCGGCCAGAAGCGCTGGCAGGCAGAGCAGGAGGTGGCTGAGGCCGTACTCCAGCACCTGCATCCAGTTGTGCCCTAACCATGTCACGGCGCTAACACTCCAACCGGCCTGCCGTCGCCATCAACTGCGACGACACGACCATCGAGGGTCGTGGTGTGGAGTTGCCGTTCGGCACGGTGGGCGCCAACGAAGTCAGCCACGAACTGGTCGGCTGGGGTAGCCAGGATCTGAGCGGCGGTACCTTGCTGCGCGATGTCTCCGCCTTCGCGAAGCACCACTACTTCATCGCCAAGGCGGAAGGCCTCATCGATGTCGTGGGTCACGAAGACGATGGTTTTACCCAGTTCTGCCTGTAACCGCAACATCTCATCTTGCAATTCGCGTCGAACGATAGGGTCAACAGCCCCGAAGGGTTCATCCATCAGCAAAATATTCGGATCAGCAGCCAAGGCCCGAGCCACACCAACTCGTTGTTGTTGACCGCCCGATAGCTCCGCCGGGTAACGTCGCGCCAGATCTGGATCAAGGCCCACTCGCGACATCAATTCCATGGCCCGTTCATGGGCAGCTCGGCGAGGAAGGCGTTGTAATCGCAATACGGTGGCCACATTATCGATGACCCTGCGATGAGGCAGCAGCCCGCCTGCTTGCAGCACATAGCCGATTGATCGACGCAATTCGACAGCATCGCGGGTGGCGATATCCACGCCGTCGATGAGCACGCGGCCGCTGGTGGGCTCCACCATCCTGTTGACCATGCGCAACAAGGTGGTCTTGCCTGAGCCGGAGGACCCAACGAGGGCGACGGTGCGGTGGGAGGGCACCACGAGCGAAAACTCGTGGACCGCGACGACACCGCCTGGATAGGTCTTGGATACAGCTTCAAATTCGATCATTGGGGACCCTCCCGCAGCCGACCGGACGCCAACCGCTAACTCCACCCTAACCCCACACCGGTTTACACCACCGAGAGCGACACAGCGGCCCAGGCGATGATCTGTTCACTTCTGGATGCAAACCGATGCCCCGTCGTGGGCTGCCGCAGCCTATGAGAAGCGCCTCCAACCCCCTACAGATGAATGACGGCGGATATGTCCAGCCGTCAAATTTGGTAGGTCCAGGTCATGATCCTGGTGGATACTCAGCGTCGAATGTCGATCCTCGTTACTCCGCTAGCAGCAGGTACAGCCGACGACGTACCTCGGTCAGTTCCTTGGCAGCAGCTTCGCGCTGGGCCTGGGTTCCGGTGCGTCCGACCTGTTTTACTGCCTCGCCGAGGGAGTGCATGAGGTCACGCAGGCTGGGCCCTTCGCTGGTCACCAGTGGATTCTCCCAGTGTTCCCGGTGTTCTTCGACATAGGCCTGCCCCGCATCAGTGAGCGAGACTTGTTTGCGTCCGGCAGTGCTGTCGATGACAACCAGGCCTTCATCTTCGAGCTGGCTAAGAGTCGGGTAGATGGCCCCAGGGCTTGGCGCCCAGACACCGTCAGTGCGCTCGGAAATCGTTTGCATCAACTGGTAACCGTGCATGGATTCCTCGCTCAGCAGGAGCAACACGGCGATACGAACCTCGCCTCGCCGACGCCCACCTCGCCGATGGCCACCATGACCACCGTGGTGCCGATGCTCGCCACGCCCATGGCTGCCATGACCGGCGTGGGTGTGGAAATCACCTTCATGGCTGCCAGCATGCTCGCCATGGGGATGTGAACTGAAGTGATGATGGTTCTTCATGATAATCCTTTCTTTGAGATAGTTCTACGATATATCGCGATGCAGTAGATTGCAAATCGTGTGCTCAGTGCGGCTCACTTAGCCCGATCCTCCTGGCCCACCACGACCGCACTTTGCAGCCCGATATCGGGGCGGTGCTGCTGTTGCCGAACCCAATCAGGGCGCGATTTCGATGTGACGGACCCCAGGTGGGCCCTAGACTTGGCGCAAGGTGCCGCTGGAAAGGAGACAGATGACGCAGCGCTGGCCCCAGGGCAATAAGCCTCGTCGCTGCGCCCCTGCCGAGGATCACACCGAGACCCCGCCCTCAGTTGAACCTGCGCGCGGCAGGCGGGCCATGCCTGAACCTGAGCTGCCCCGCCATGGGGCACGCCGTGGCCTAGCCTCTCCCACCTTCGATGAGCCATTCACCAGTGGCTGGCCCGACAGTGCACCATCCCCCTCCCCCGCCCAACAGCCGGTCGAGACGCCACCGGCCTCACAGCAAACCCCGCCGGTCATAGTGACCCAGCCCATCCCGGTCGTGGCTTCCCCGGAACCTGCCAATTCGCCGTCCGATTCCCCAGCCGAGGCCCCTAGTCCGTCAACGGAGACGACGAGCCAGCCGGACGAGGGTAGCGTCGAGGCCGAGGCCGTCGAGCAACCAGCCGATTCGAAAGACAAGCTGCGGTTGCCCTTAGTCATCACGATCGTCATTTTGACGCTGGCATTGATCGCCGCTGGTTGGGTCATCATCAATCAGTTCTCGCGTCGCGATGATTCCACACCCACCCAACCATCAGCCAGCCCCACCCTCAGCACGGCATCTCCAGATCCAGAAAGCACCGAGGGCGCGCAAGAACCAGTCGCGGAACTGGTGCTCAATGACACTTCCCTAACCGCACCCAGCGGCTGGAATCTCTATGGCGATGAACAGATCGAATCAGATCGTCGAGTTATTCGACTCAGCCATGGTGAAACCGACGTCCGACTCCAAGTGGTATCGCTCACTAGCGCTGAGGGAGACCTCAATGCCGCGTGCGAAGCCCTCTCTGCTAGCCAGCAGGAGCAGTTCAGCGATGTGACGACCACCCCCACCCTCTCAGCAGGGGTGAATCCCGATCAGGGAGCCGGGGTCACCTGCGGTTTCCAAGGCACTCGGCTTAGCGATGGCGTCACCAACACTGTCTCCTTCACCCTGCTGCTTCGGGTCGAAGACGGACACGTGTTGCTGTTGCGCAGCATGATCCCCAGCACGGTCACCCCAGGCGCGGTATCCCGACAGGAGCTGGCTGCCATGAACTGCACAGCCAGCCTCAACTTTGGGGTGACCCTCCCGTTGTGCTGAGCTATTCCTGCCCCGGGCGACGACTTAGCATGTCGAAGGGTTCCCGCAGTTGACGCCACCATTGATGTTTGGGCCTCATATTGTCCCAATCCATATCGTCAGTGACCTCACGCAGCGGGGCAAATAACCCCTTCGCACCCGCATGGGCGGCTGCATAGTCCGCCGTGCCAGCCTCGAGTTGCGCGTCGAGATAGCGAATGGCGCTCCATGCCAGGCGGGTCGCGTTGATCCGGTCAAAGGGCGTTGGGGTACCGCCCTGTTGCAGGTGCCCGACGATAGCTTTACGGACCGTGTAGCGGCCGTGCCCCTCTGCCTCGTAGAGCTTGGCCAAGACATCGGTGGTGTAATGCTCGCTGGTGTCCTCACCCACCACGGCCAGATAGAAGTTGCGGCCAGAATCGAAGGCGTCGACCAGAGCTGCGATATCGATCTCCAACTCCGCCAAGGTGATGCCGGTCTCGGGCAGATAGGCTTTCTCGGCCCCACCGGCAAGGCCACCGACCAGCGGCAGGAAACCGCAGCCACGTCCCATGGTTTCCACGATGAAGGCGCGTTTACTCGCCGATGCGCTCATCCGCACCATGTCGATGGAATCCACCACAGTGTTGAGCGCGGTATCTGCACCAACCGCCATCGGCCATCCAGGAAGGTTGTTGTCGATGCTGGCAGGCACCACGGCGATGGGGATATTGAACGCTGGGTAGCGGCGCCGCTCCCGCTCCATCAGATCCACCGTCGCATAGGCGTGATAGCCGCCCATCACTAGCAGAGCATCAATCCGGTGGTCTTCCAGTTGTCGGGCCATGGAATACAGTTCGCCTTCGTCAGGCACATAGCGACGTGTCCCAAATGATGCACCACCAGTGTGCGCCATACCCTCGACATCAGCCCAGGTCACCGTCGCGAGATTGCCCTCAATGAGCCCGGGCACCCCGCCTCGGATCGCGACCATCTCGCAGCCCAGGTCAATGCCAGAACGTACAGCGACTCGAGCAAGTTGGTTCATCCCTGGTGCCAGCGCACCGGCATGCATGACCCCAATCCTGCGGTCATTTCTGACAGCCTTGGTGGGTCGCGCTTCTGCGATGGTGCGCCAGATCTCGATCATGGTCTGGAACCCCACCCCACGCGCGGCGATGGCAGCCTCATAGTCCCCAGAGCCGATGTAGTCTGCGATCTTGCGGGTGGCTACCACTGATTCAAGAAGGGGCGCGGTGGTGACTTGATCGCGATGCACCCCAACGAGTACCGGCTCGGAGTTGGTATCGGCGGCTAAAACCTCAGTGACGGCACGAACACCACATGCGGTGGCCATCCAGCGGTCATAGGCCGACGGCGTGCCGCCACGCTGCACATGTCCCAGAATCGTGATCCGAGCATCCTCCCCAGTAGCGGCCTTGAGGATGTCGTGCACCCGGGACGCGGTAATCGGCTCACCGTCACGATCTGCGGCTCCCTCGGCTACCACGAGAATCGAGTCCCGCCGACCTGCGGCCCGGCCTCGGTTCAGCACCTCGACCATCCGCTCTTCCCATCCCTCCCGGGGTGGCGATTCCGGCAAGAAGGTGTAGTCCGCACCCCCTGCGATCGCACTCATGAGGGCTAAATACCCACAGTGCCTGCCCATCACCTCGACGATGAATGTGCGTTGATGGGATTCAGCGGTCGCCGAGATCGCGTCAATAGCCTCCGTAATCCGGTGCAATGCGGAATCGGTGCCGATGGTCATATCGGTACCCATCATGTCGTTGTCGATGGATCCGGCCAGCCCTGCGATCTGCAGCGTGGGATGGGCAGCTGCCAGCTCGGGGCTGATCTGCCCAGTCGCCACAAGATCAGCCAGATGGTCCGCCCATTCAAGCCGCAATTGCCGGGTACCGGTCAGCGACCCGTCGCCGCCAATGACGATGATCCGGTCAATACCGGCAGTCACGAGGTTACGAACCGCCGTGCGTCGTCCCTCGGGTTGCCGAAATTCCATACAACGGGCAGTCCCGATAACGGTGCCGCCCTTATTGAGGATTCCAGAGACATCGCTCCAGCCCAGTTGACGCAGATAGTCGCCACCAAGCACAGCACCTTGCCAGCCCTCACGGATGGCGAACACTTCAGCCCCGGCTTGAATCGCTGCCCGCACGATGGCACGTACCGCCGCGTTCATCCCTTGAGCATCGCCCCCCGAGGTGAGCACTCCTATTCGTGGTTTAACAGTCATCCTCGAAGGTCCTTCCCAGGTTGTGCGGTCAGCGGCGGGCGCCACCCTTCGGCCGAACGATCTTCTGCGCCTGCCAATCTGTGCTGGCATTGGCGGTAGTGGTTAATGACAGCCCGGCTGTATTAACCCCCTCGGCGATGTCGCTGGGGGCGATATATCCGGGGCGTCCCACTTTGGGGGTGAGCAGCCAGATGAAACCGGTTCCGGCCAGATCGGTCATGGCATCGACAAGCCCGTCGACCACGTCCCCATCATCTTGGCGCCACCACAACACCACTGCGTCAACTGCTTCGATGGCGTCCTCCACCATGTCGGCATCGATGGCATCCATAATCTCATCACGCAAGTCGGGATCGGTGTCTTCGTCCCACCCGAGTTCCTGAACAATCATGCCGGGCTCAAAGCCGAGCAGCGCGGCTCCGCGTGAGGAATTCATGACACTTCCCACTGCACTATGTGTCCCACAAGCCATAGCCTGCCAGATGCCCCGGGC